>JBGVRU010000026.1:0-2631 GCA_045128715.1 Acutalibacteraceae bacterium
ACTTTCTGTTCACAACAGAAGATACAATAATTTCCCTATGCGTCCGCTTAATTGGAAATCTCCTGCTGATTATTTAAAGGCTTTTCTTATTAACGGCGAAGTTTTCTAATTTTGTAACACATCATTGACAAACCAACAAATTATATTCTTGTTGAGTAAATAATTTCCTTTTCTCGTTTGAATTCGGCAAAGCTACCCCGATCAAGTGCATTTCTGATATCTATCATAAGATGGTTATAAAACCATAAATTGTGCATTACAAGCAGTCTTTGTGACAGCATCTCCTCTGCCTTAAGCAGATGACGTATATAAGCCTTACTATAACGCTTGCACACAGGACAGTCGCAATTAGGATCGATAGGCGTCATATCGCGGTCGTATTTTTTGTTGTTAATATTAATAATTCCCTGTGATGTGAACAAATGCCCGTGTCTGGCATTACGGCTTGGCATAACGCAGTCAAAAAGGTCTACTCCCCTCTCCACTGCATTTAAAATATTGGCAGGAGTTCCAACACCCATAAGATAACGTATCTTATCCTTGGGCATATAAGGCATTACGTTTTCAATAACATCATACATAATCTCAGTAGGCTCTCCCACAGCCAAACCGCCTATTGCATAACCGTCTAAATCAAGCTCCGCAATTTCCTTCATATGCTCAATTCTAAGGTCGTTATAGGTACAGCCCTGATTAATACCGAAAAGCATTTGCTCAGGGTTTACGGTATTTTCAAGCGAATTAAGTCTTGCCATCTCAGCTTTACAGCGTTTGAGCCAACGTGTTGTTCTTTCGCAGGAGGCTTTGGAATAAGAATGTTCAGCAGGGTTTTCAACACATTCGTCAAAAGCCATAGCAATAGTAGAGCCTAAATTCGACTGTATCTGCATACTTTCCTCAGGGCCCATAAAAATTCTTCTGCCATCAATATGGCTTGCAAAGGTTACGCCCTCTTCCTCAATCTTTCTGAGTGAGGAAAGCGAAAATACCTGAAATCCACCGCTATCGGTTAAAATGGGACCGTCCCAAGTGGTGAACTTGTGAAGACCGCCACACTCTTTTACAAGCTCGTCACCCGGACGCAGATGTAAATGATAGGTATTTGAAAGCATTACCTGACAGTCAAGTGTTTTTAAATCTTCAGCAGAAACTGCTCCCTTAATTGCGGCAACGGTTGCCACATTCATAAAAGCAGGAGTCTGAACTGTACCTCGGTTGGTTACAAATTCAGCACGCCTTGCATTGTTTTCTTCTTTTAAAAGCTTGTACATTTTATCTTCCTTAATATAAGTTAATCAATATTAGCATTATATAATATTACATCTCAAATTTCAACACCATAAATATTGAAAAGAGCAAATATGTATGGTATAATTTATCTATATTTTTTATTAAGGTGAAAATTATGAATATTGAAGAATTTAAGCTCGAAAAAATCAACTATATAATAAGTTATCCAGAAAATTTTGAACCAAACAAAAAATACCCAATAATCTTATTCCTGCACGGTGCAGGCAGCCGTGGTAAAGATATGAATGCTGTCATTACTAACCCTTATTTTACAATTACAAACAGCACTCATAAAAATTTCACTTTTGTAACAGTAGCTCCCCAGTGTTGTGAAAACACTTGGTTTGACCTGTGGGAAAATTTAAAAAAGCTCGTTTTGGAAATTCACAAGCTCCCCTTTGCAGATACCGAACAAATTTATCTTATTGGGGCAAGTATGGGTGGTTATGCCACTTGGCAACTTGCAATGAGTATGCCTGAATATTTTGCCGCTATTGTGCCGATATGCGGTGGCGGAATGTACTGGAATGCAGGTAGGCTTATTAATACACCTGTCTGGGCTTTTCACGGTGCTAAGGATACTACCGTTTTATGCGCTGAATCTGAAAAGATGGTAAACAAGGTTAATTCCTTGGGCGGTAATGCTAAACTTACCATTTATCCCGAAAATGCTCACGATGCGTGGAGTGATACTTATAAAAATCCTGATGTTTTCAATTGGTTTTTAGAGCATAAAAATATTAATGCGAAAAAATTAACAGATAACTACAGCAACTCAAAAATATACGGTTAGGTGTTCAAAAATGAAAAAACTGCTTTACATATTACTGACCATTAATATTATCACACTAATTATTGCATTTTTTATGCTGCTTGGAAATTCCTTTATTTATGCAATAATTTTCGGCGTTTTAGGCTTGTTGGAATTAGTGCCGATTTTTGCACTTATTTCTTCAATTGACAGAATAGAAAGCTTGGAGGATGAGGTTTCTTATCTTTATTACAAGCTTAAAAAATTTGAAGAAGAAAACACCGAAATTCCTGACAGTACATCTTCACCTATAACAAATAACCCCGACTCGGCTATTGGAACTTGGAAATGCGTTAAATGCGGTACTGTTAACAAAGCAAATACAAACCATTGCTCCAACTGCAAAGCTTCTTACTCCCCTTTGATAAATCCTACCTCTAACCCATACGAAAAGAAAAAGATAAGCCGCTGGGTTAAATACAAATAACAAGCTAAAAGCCTTTCCAAAAATGGAAAGGCTTTTGAATTTATAAAATGAGCATCGCATCACCGAAACTAAAGAAACGGTATTTTTCGTCTACTGCTGTTTT
>JBGVRU010000027.1:0-63797 GCA_045128715.1 Acutalibacteraceae bacterium
CCTAAAGCAGGAGCTCCAAAATAACCGAAAATAAATATATAATTAAATAACAAATTGGTAAGCACCGCAATACTTCCAGCTACCATGGGAAGCACAGGCCTTCCGCATTCACGCAATGTACCTGAATAGCATTGGGAAAGAGCAAATGGCAATAAGCCTATAAGCATAACATTAAGATAATCCCTTGCTTCTTTTAAAGTGAGAACAGGGTCCACATTGCCGCTTTCCCCTTGCAGGTAAAGATTTATAAGCGGTTTGCCTGCAGCAATAAACAAAACAACCGCCAACAGTGATAGCACCAAGCTTATAATCAGCTTGAAACGAAAAGAATGGCGGACACCGTTATTATCCCCTTTACCGAAGAACTGTGCACCAAAAATTCCCGCTCCCGATATAGCACCGAAAATACAAAGATTAAATACAAACATAAGCTGGTTTGCAACCGTTACACCTGAGCTTGATGTAATATCTAATCTTCCCACCATAATATTATCCAACATATTAACAAGATTGGTAATACCATTTTGAAGCATTATTGGAAGCGTTAATGCCAACACTCTTTTATAAAAAGCTTTATCGCCTATATATTTTTTAATCATTAAATCACCCAAGGCATTTTATATCAAAATGCAAATAAAGTCAATAAAAAACACAGGTTTAGTTCAACTTCCTTATGAGAAGTTGGGCTAAACCTGTGTTTTTTATTATATAATTAATAACAGCATACTTTGAATTAAGCCTTTATTCTTTTTACAGAAACTGCACCGACAACTACTGCTAAGCACAAAACTGTCATAACAGCTGAAAAAGTGCTGTCGTCTGTCTTATCGGAAGTGCCTATATTGGTAGCGGTCTTCTTATCTGCAATTACTGCAAGAACTTTACAATCACTGTCAAGCTTGAATTCAATCTGATCCTCAGCAGTAACTGTTGCTATTACCTTATTAACAGTACCGTCGGCCTCTTTTGTTAAAATATAAACCTTGGAAGTTGTTTTAACGCCTGCCATTCTCGCTCTAACTGTTACGGGATATTCAGGAGAACCTTTAATTTCTACGTCATACTGACCCATAAGAGCTTCTTCAGTGTTGGTGGGCTTAAGCTCATTATCTACAGTATCAGACTTAGTCAAAACAATTGATACTCTTTTTCCGCCCTTGTCTGTAGCCTCTATAACGGAAACAATATCGTCAACTTCGGGAGAAGGTGCTACTGATACAACTAATGCAGGACAGCTTATAACGAGAATTAACACAACTAAAAGTGAAATAATTTTTTCATAATAATCATCGTTTCCTTTCATTATATACCAAAATTTATATTCGGTATTTGCCGCAAATAAGGCGTTGCCGCCACCGCCATATAATTTAAAGTGTGCACTACACACTATAATTTACTTTTTCTCTTTATAAAAAGCTTTTAAAACCTGTTCATAAGGCTTATCTTCATCAACCTCAAAGGTTTCATAAGTGCCGTCAGACCCACTTTTCCCCGATATACTTAAAATATTAAAATCTGCGTTAACGGATTTAGAAGCCAAATAAGCGACACTTGAAGAATCAACATTTGTAACCGATTCTTTTTTTATTTTATAATACATATCCAAAGGTAATGACAAATCCTTTGAAACTGCTTTTTTTGCCGAATTAACAAACTCCGATATAAAAGCCTTATGTCTTTCAAGTCTTGGGGCGTTACTTTCCCCTCTGGCCCTTAGATACTTAATTGCATCCGCACCCTTAAGAAGTAGACTGTCCCCCTTTTTATTATCGGGAAACGCTTTCGGTAAATCTTCATTAAAAGTTACCCTGACACCGCCAACCGAATCCACTATATCGGCTATAGCGTCAAAATAAATGGTGTAATAACTGTTTATCGGGATACCGTAAAACATTCTTGAAACCGATTTGACACAGTTTTCAGAGGACTGTGTATCGCTTTTTCCGTAAGAATAAGCTAAGCATATCTGTTGCTTTTTAGAGGAATAATACTTACCCTCAGCATCAAACATATCAACATTTGTTAAGGTATTTCTTGAAATACTGAAAATATTTACCGTGTTGTCGGCCGTGTTTAAAGACACCAGATATAAAGCATCTGCCTGACCCTGAGAATCTCTTAAAAACGTATATTTATCCACACCAATAAGCAAAATATTTACAATATCATCATTATAATTGTACGCCTTACCGTTATGATAAACATCTGCCGAATAGTCAAAGTTATCTGAAATATTTAAATTCTCATTCGCCACAAGATTGTTTTTAAGCTTCATTTCACCTATTTTTATTATTATAAAAAATGTTGATATAAAAACAATAATAAAAATAAAGAATATTGCAAGAAATATTAAAAGCTTCTTATGTTTAAGGGTTTTGGCTGTCATAAACTAAAACTCCCTGTACTAAAAAACGTTCCTCATCCCTTGAAGTACATGTTGAAAGCGTAATAATCTTATCATCAGTTGTGACCGATATATCATCTCTGAAATGATTTCTAACGTTCTTATAGCCGTAAATTGTTTCAAGATACAATTGACGGTCAGCCTCATCGGAAAAATTAAAACTCATAAGAATATGACGATCGTCAAAGGTATATGCCGCAAATACACGGTATTTGAGTATTCTGCCAGGCATATAAATTTCTATATACTGATTTTCATCAAAAAAGGTCTTATCACGGTATCTTTTAAGACTGCCGAACATAGTACCGTTTTTCATATTATGACCGTAAATAATAGTATTATAATCGCTAAAATCAGTGTTATTATAATACTGAGTATAAATAGCACCATAAGCGGATTTATTCCTATTTACGTTATGAGTAAGATAATAACTTTTTTCAGTTTTGCTTTGCAGAATAGGATAATTCACATTGGCATTCGGAATACTTATCCAAGCATAAATTTCATCATTTACTGATTTAAGCTCGTTAAAGTTTACCGGAGTTTCTACAACAATCGGTTTAATATCTGAACTGGCGTTTTCAGAATTGTCAGAATTAGAATTCACAACACTGCCCATAGGTCTGTTTTGCAAAAAGCTTACGCCAAAATAAACCAAGCAAGCCGTTAAAACAGCAACCGAAATTGTTAACAAAACGATCCAGAATATTTTTTTGTTCGTTTTAATACACTCCTAAAGCTACATCTTACTGAAAAAATTTTATCATAACTTCACATCAAAGTCAATTAATTGTTTTAAGAACTTTAAAATTAAAGCTTTGCCGAAAACTTCCGCTTTCAGCAAAGCTTTAATTATGCGTTTTTGATTTCGGTAATACTATCCTCAATCATTTTAATTTTTTCAAGAACCTTATTTAGTCCTACTTTTTGCTGTTCTACAAGAGCAGCGGGAGCTTTTGCTAAAAATCCTGGGTTATTAAGCTTCTTTTCAAAGAATTCCTTATCAACCTCAGCCTTTTTAAGTTCTTTTTTAAGACGCTCTAACTCGGCTGTGAAATCAACAAGCTCCTTCATTGGCATATAAACAGTAGCGGCATCGGTGATAACACGAACTGCGCCCTCATCGCTGTAGCTATCCCCTGCCTCAACCTCTGAAGCAAAGGCCAAACGGCAGATATAAGCAGTACCCTTAAGGAATGTATCATTATCACCTGAAACAATAAACACCTTAGCCTTTCTAGAAGGCGGAACATTCATTTCAGCTCTGCGGTTACGGATAGCCTTAATAACAGTCATAATCTTCTCAAAATCAGCTTCCTCGGATGCGAACTCAAGAGCCTTGCTAAACTTGGGCCATTCGGTAATCATAAGAGCTTCACCCTTATGAGGCATCGACTGCCAGATTTCCTCTGTAATAAAAGGCATAAATGGATGAAGCAGAGCCAATGTATTAGTAAATACATAAACAAGAACGTTTCTTGCAGTGTCGGCTGCCTTTTCGTCGTCACCGTTTAAGCGTGACTTACAAATTTCAATGTACCAGTCACAGAATACATCCCAAATAAACTCGTAAAGCTTGCTTACAGCAAGACCCAATTCATATTTATCAAGATTTTCTGTAACCTCGGCAACAAGACTATTATACTTGGATAGAATCCATTTATCCTCAAGAGCGAGATTATCCATATCAAGAGGGATAATTTCATCACTCTTTAAATTCATAAGAATAAATCTTGCAGCATTCCAAATCTTATTAGCAAAGTTTCGGCTGGCTTCAACTCTTTCAGGGATATATCGCATATCGTTTCCGGGACTGTTACCTGTAGCAAGTGAAAATCTCAACGCATCTGCGCCATACTCAGCAATAATCTCAAGCGGGTCTACACCGTTACCCAAAGATTTTGACATTTTTCTACCCTGAGAGTCACGTACAAGACCATGAATAAGAACAGTATCAAAAGGCACCTCGCCTGTCTGCTCAATTCCTGAGAACATCATTCTCATCACCCAGAAAGGAATAATATCATAGCCTGTAACTAATGTATTTGTGGGATAATAATGCTTGAAATCCTCTGTTTCCTCAGGCCAACCAAGGGTTGAAAAAGGCCAGAGAGCTGATGAAAACCATGTATCAAGTGTATCAGGGTCTTGCTCAATATTTTTGCTTCCGCAATGGGCACAGCACTTTGCATCCTCTTTAGAAACTGTTATTTCACCGCAGTCAGCACAATACCAAGCAGGAATTCTGTGTCCCCACCAAAGCTGACGTGAAATACACCAGTCCTTGATATTTTCGAGCCAATGGAAATAAACCTTTTCAAATCTTTGAGGTACAAACTTTGTTTCACCGTTTTTAACCGCATCAATAGCAGGACCTGCCAAGGGCTTCATTTTAACAAACCATTGCTTAGAAACCTTAGGCTCTACGGTTGAACTACAACGGTAGCAAGTACCAACATTATGAGTATAATCCTCGATTTTAACAAGAGCGCCCTCTGCCTCTAAATCGGCAACAATGGCTTTTCTTGCATCATAACGGTCCATACCTGCATACTTTGGATAATCCTCAACTATCTTAGCGTCATCGGTCATAACATTTATAACCTCTAAGTTATGGCGGAGACCTACTTCAAAGTCATTAGGGTCGTGTGCAGGGGTAATTTTAACAACACCTGTACCGAAATCCATTTCAACATAATCATCTGCTACAACAGGGATTTCACGGTGAACGAGTGGCAAAATGAGGGTTTTGCCAACCATATCCTTATAACGCTCATCATTAGGATTAACAGCAACCGCAGTATCGCCTAAAAGGGTTTCGGGTCGGGTTGTTGCAAGCTCTAAATAACCGCTACCGTCCTTGAAAGGATAACGCAAATGCCAGAAATGACCAGCCTGCTCCTCATACTCAACCTCGGCATCGGAAATAGAGGTCTTACAATGTGGGCACCAGTTGATAATACGCTCACCGCGGTAGATAAGACCCTTTTCATAAAGTCTTACAAAAACCTCCTTTACAGCCTCGCTGCAGCCCTCGTCAAGGGTAAAGCGCTCCCTATCCCAGTCACAGGAAGAGCCTAACTTTTTAAGCTGTTCAATAATTCTGCCGCCATACTGCTTTTTCCAGTCCCAAGCACGCTCTAAAAAGCCGTCACGACCGATATCAGCCTTAGTAACGCCTTCCGATTTCATTTTTTCAACAATTTTAGCCTCTGTAGCGATAGAAGCATGGTCGGTACCTGGTACCCAAAGGGTATCAAAGCCCTGCATTCTCTTAAAGCGGATAAGAATATCCTGCAAAGTGTTATCAAGAGCGTGACCCATATGAAGCTGACCTGTAATGTTCGGTGGGGGAATAACTATAGTATAGGTTTCCTTATCCTTTTCGCATTTTGCGTGAAAATATTTACCGTCAAGCCAGCTTTTATAAATTCTGTCTTCAACATCTTTAGGGTCATATTGCTTGGCTAATTCTTTTGCCATTTCATTCACAACCTTTGGAAAATTTTACTTTTAATATTTTGAAGGTTAAAACACAAGATATATTTGTCAGCAGTAAGAAGCGTTTGCGTAAAAGCTGACAAAAGAACTGTCTTAAAAAAGGAACAGTTTAAAACCGTTACAACATAAAGTGAAGTATTGCTTTAAGGCGGAACGGTAAAAAAGTGTTCCGCCTTAAGGCAGTTTCTTTTTTTAACATCTTTTAATTATACATTTTTAATAATTAAAGTCAAGATAATATTATAAATCCATAGTAGCCTGCTCTGCAGTACCTGTTGGAAGCTTACTTCCGGCTGCGGGGAGAGTTCTTGTCCTGTAGCGGTGGTCTCCGTCTAAGTCGCCCTTTGTATAAAGGCTGGCTTCCAAAATGCGCTGACCCTTTTTCTGGGTCATTACATTTATACCGCCGTTGTCCTTAGTTGTCTTAGAAGGTATTGCTGCAGTACCTACAATTAGCATTCTACCATTTGTGGATTTAAGCAAAAGCTCGGTATCCTCTTTAATATAAAGAATAGTATGAATAGTGAATTTCTCGCAGTATGCCTTTATAAGCTTTTTGCGGTTTGTCTTAGTCTCATAAGAATTAAGCGGAACCTTAGCCATTCTACCGTTATCAAATATAAAAAGCATATAACCACTGTAATCGGTAGTCTCTACCATATAAACGGCGTTCTCAGCCTCATCAAATTCAAGCTTAGATGGGATATAATCACCCATAACGCTTGCTTTACCGTCACCAAATTCTGTAGTTTTGGTTTTATAAACCTGACACTTGTTTGAGAAAAACAGCAAATCAGCCGCATTAGTAGACTCAATAGTCTGGGTGATTTCGTCACCCTCCTTGAGCTTCTGCTCTCCGCTCATCCTAAGGGATTGCGGTGTAATCTTCTTAAAGTAGCCGTCCTTTGTAAAGAACAGAGTTACAGGTGAATTATCGACCTCAATTTCCTCGGCGGCTTCCTCCTCAGCTATGGCGCTTATAATCTGAGTTTTTCTCTCCTTACCGTATTTTTCGGAGACCTTTTCAAGCTCCTTAATTATTATTTTAAGCACCTTGGTTCTGGATTTCAAAATGCCTTCCATTTCCTCTATTTCGGCCATTAGTGCCTCAATATCCTTGGTGCGCTTTAAAATATATTCACGGTTTAAGTGGCGGAGCTTAATTTCAGCTACATATTCTGCCTGAATTTCGTCGATACCAAAGCCTATCATAAGGTTTGGTACTACCTGTGATTCTTCTTCGGTCTCACGTACGATTTTAATAGCCTTATCAATATCAAGAAGTATTTTTTCAAGACCCTTTAAAAGGTGGAGCTTGTCCTTAGCCTTTGAAAGCTTAAAATAAACTCTGCGGCGTACACATTCCTCACGGAAAGCCACCCATTCTGAAATAATTTCCTTAACACCAATAACACGGGGGGAGCCTGCAATAAGAATATTAAAGTTACAGGAAAAGCTATCCTCCAAGGGAGTCATCTTAACAACCTTTTTCATCAGCTTCTCAGGGTCTGCGCCACGCTTTAGGTCAATGGTAATTTTTAGACCGCCTAAGTCTGTCTCATCGCGAATATCATTTATTTCGGTAATCTTTTTAAGCTTTACTAAATCAATTACCTTTTCGATAATTGCTTCAGATGTGGTTGTCGGTGGAATTTCGGTAATATCAATGCAATTATTAGCCTTATCGTAGGTATAAACACCTCTTACCTTAAAGCTACCTCTGCCCGACTCATAAATCTTTTCCATCTCAGAGCGGTTATACAGTAGCTGACCGCCTATAGGAAAATCGGGTGCTAAAAGAGTATCGGCAACATTAATATCATTATCCTTAATGTAGGCTATTGTAGTATCACAAACCTCTTTCAGATTAAACGGACAAATTGAGCTTGCCATACCTGCCGCAATACCTGTATTAGCGTTTACTAGAACCGACGGGAAGGTCACAGGAAAAAGTGTCGGCTCCTTCATTGTGGCGTCATAATTATCTACAAAATCAACTGTATCCTTATCAATATCAGCAAAAAGCTCAGCCGCAATAGGAGCTAATTTAGCCTCAGTATAACGTGAGGCGGCATAAGCCATATCTCTTGAATAAGCCTTACCGAATGAGCCTTTAGAAGCAACATAAGGGTGCAAAAGTGCCTCGTGTCCCTCAGATAAACGCACCATAGTTTCGTAAATTGCGGCATCGCCGTGAGGATTAAGCTGCATCGTCCTACCAACAATGTTGGCAGACTTAATTGTACTGCCGTTTAAAAGTCCCATATTATACATTGTGTATAACAGTTTTCTATGTGAAGGCTTAAAGCCGTCGATTTCAGGAATAGCACGAGAAACAATTATACTCATAGCATAGGGCATAAAATTAGATTCTAATGTTTCGGTAATAGGCTGTTCAACAGTAAGCCCCGCACCTGCTATATAAGCATTTATATTAGGCTTTTTACTTTCATTTGTTTCTTTCTTTTTTCTTGGAGCCATAAAAAATCTCCTTTGATTTTTAAAGTAATAAGTAATGGGTAATAGTGAATAAGTAATGAGTTTTTGCGGTGCAAAAACATATATTTTTGCGTCGCTTTGCGACACACCTTACTTATTACCTCTTCACTATTACATCTTCCCTGTTAATGCGAAGCATTAACTAATGTCTGCATCGTCAAGATACATATAACCGTTTTCAGCTATAAAGTCTTTTCTGCCCTGCAAATCATCACCCAAAAGCATATCGAACATCTGGGCAGTTCTTTCTGCATCCTGAGGCATAACCTTAATAAGTCTTCTGGTTTCAGGGTTCATTGTTGTAAGGTTCATCATATCGGGTTGGTTTTCACCAAGTCCCTTAGAACGCTGAATAGTGTATTTAGCATCCCCGATTTTTTCGAGAATTTCTGACTTTTCCTTTTCGTCATAGGCAAAATAGGTCATATCCTTAGTACCTATTTCATAAAGTGGTGTCTCGGCTATAAACACCTTACCCTCATTAATAAGGGTGGGCATTAATCTGTGAATCATAGTAAGAATAAGCGTTCTTATATGAAAACCGTCCACATCGGCATCCGTACAGATTATAACCTTACTCCAACGGAGTGAGTTAAGGTCAAATGTAGTAAGACCTTTGTTAGCCTTGGATTTAACCTCAACACCGCAGCCTAAAACCTTTATTAAATTTGTTATAATTTCACTCTTAAATACCTTTTCGTAATCAGCCTTAAGACAGTTAAGTATTTTACCACGTACCGGCATAATAGCTTGGAAAGCCGCATCACGAGCCAATTTACAGGAGCCTAAAGCCGAGTCACCCTCTACTATAAACAGTTCCCTTTCGGCAACATCCTTTGAGCGGCAGTCAACAAACTTATCCACACGGTCAAGCATACTGTTAGAGCTTTGAAGCGCCTTTTTAATATTCACTCGCTCCCGCTCGCTGCGTTCACGACTGCGCTTATTAACAAGCACCTGGTCTGCTATCTTATCAGCCTCTGCCTTATTTTCTATAAAATAAACCTCTAACTGATGGCGAAGAAAATCCACCATAGCATCATAAATAAATTTGTTGGTGATAGCTTTTTTAGTTTGGTTTTCGTAAGAAGTCATAGTAGAGAATGACGAAATCACCAATACTAAGCATTCTTCAACATCGGAGAAAGTAATTTTACTTTCATTGGATTTGTATTTATTGGTCTGCTTTATATATGCATCTATCTGAGCCACAAAAGCGCTTCTAGCTGCTTTTTCAGGCACACCGCCATGCTCAAGCCAGCTTGAGTTGTGATAATATTCTTTAAGAATATGACGGTTGCTGAAAGCCAACGCAACATTAATTTTAACCTTATACTCAGGCTTGTCCTCACGGTCTCTGCCCTTTCGCTCTGTCTGCCAGAACTGAACTGAGGAAAGCTTTTCATCACCGACTAATTGGTTTACATAATCCACGATACCGTTATTATAAACTATTTCCTGCTGGACAAATCTGTTGCCCTGTTGTTCCCTGAAAACAAATAGCAAGCCATCGTTTACAATAGCCTGACGTTTAAGTGTATCAATAAAATATTCGGCAGGAATATCGGTTTCGGTAAATACCTCTAAATCAGGCTTCCAACGTGTTTTAGTACCTGTATCCTTTCCCGAATAAGGTTCTTTTTTAAGACCGCCTACATTATAACCCTTTTCAAAGTGCAGATTATATTTAAAGCCGTCTCTTTTTATTTCAACATCCATATACTCCGAAGAATACTGAGTTGAACAAAGACCCAAGCCGTTAAGACCTACAGAGTATTCATAGTTTGCGCCGTCATTAGTGTTATACTTACCGCCTGCGTACATTTCGCAATACAAAAGCTCCCAGTTGAAGCACTGCTCTTTATTATTAAAATCAACAGGTGCGCCTCTGCCAAAGTCCTGCACTTCAATAGAGCCATCGGCAAATTTAGTAACAACTATTTTTTTACCGTAGCCCTCCCTTGCTTCGTCTATTGAATTGGAAATAATCTCAAATACGGAATGCTCACAACCGTCAAGACCGTCAGAGCCGAAGATTACACCCGGGCGTTTTCTAACTCGGTCAGGTCCCTCTAATTTCTGGATACTGTCATTACCGTATTCGGTATTGGTTTTTGGCATATTAGCACATACTCCTCAATTTTAATTACATACATAATATATTATACACCATATTTTGTGGTTTCGTCAAGTAGAAAGAGTCAATTAAGCACTAAATAATGCTGATTTTGGAAATATCTAAAGCCCCGAACTAAATCTTATGTTCAGGGCTTTTTAAAATATTACATAACGGGTACTAAAATCATTTTGCCTGCGCTTAATTGCTCGCTTTCAAGCTCATTTATACGCATAATTTCTTCCACACTCGCGTTATATATACGAGCAATATCCCAAACACATTCATTATTGGATGGGAAATAAATTGTCATAGCGCCCTTACTTTTTCTTGATACAGTCTCACTTTCATCGACCGTCATATCCGAAATCAGCGACATATCACATTTTTCATACACGCTGGCATTAATTGCTATATCCATTCTTATCTCAATACTATCGGCAGCGGTAATAGTATATCCGCATGAAAGTATCTCTACCTGAGGTTCGCTGTGTGGAGCGCCCAATTTACAGTCTATAGGGTATTTATACTCAAAATCAACAGGCTTTTCGCAGTATATCGCATTGCCGCTTTCATTGCATACTATCATACCTGCAATAACTGTTCCGCATATTATCATATTCGAGTCCTGAAATTTTGTTGTAGTATTTTGCACATTGCACCATAAATCAATTAAAGAGGTTATATTTTCTTCAAGCTGCACGGTCTTTTTGCAGTGATATGTTTCACTTATATTGTGGGTTATTTTTTCAAAGCATATCTTATCCTTAGTAATATCCGCTTTATATTTTCTTGAAAAAGCATCTAAAATAACCGCAATATCATTGCTACAATAGGCTTCTGTAGTGAGAAGTATTTTTGCGGTAAGCAAAAATATTTTATTTTCTCCTCCTGAAGACATACGGGGTTTTACTTCAAGAAAGGCTAACTGAGATTTAGTCTCACACTCACACAGCTCGGTAATGCCTTCGATATCAATTATCTGGCTGAAAGGAATAATTGTTTTAACACTTTGAGGATTACCCTCGCCCTCAGGGCAATATATAATACACAAAGTCATTTCGCCCTTAACAACTGTTTTATCGTTTATTATTTTAGTCTCTTTAACACAGGTATTAGCCTCGCACCTTAAAATATTGCGTATAGAGGGTTGGGAGTCACCAATTCGGATTTCCTCCTCTATCATAAGATATTTTTCTGCATAACCCATGGGTACTGTTGCAGGCGCAGTACCGCGACGAAGCTCTATGTTGCTGTCATCATAATCCGAAATAATATCGGTTGATTTGCGCTTAAATACCTTAACATATATACCCGCCGCACCGTGTATATCAATCTTTCTGCCCGTAACTGCGCGACAGTTTATGTATTCATTTCTTATTTTACAGCAAATATTAGCCCCAGCGCATTCCCTGTTCATTTCAAGATTTTTAGAAAAAGGATACTGGTATTCATAGGAGCACAAATTACCGTCACGGTCGGCATATAAGAGGGTTATACAAACCGAACCGTCAATAGTAATGCTTTTTCCGTTTATGCCCTTAGAAGAAATTCTGGGGACTGCCTGACATTTAAAAATCTTGGAAATATCAGGGCAGTAATCAGGCAGGGTAAAATCAACATCAATAGCCTGCTCTGTGGAATCGCTGAAAATAATGTCGTTTACATAGACACTTGTCTTTAAGCATTTTTGTTCCATAAAAATATCCTCTCTTTGAATATAAATTTACTATTAAATAGTATTCATACAAAGAGAGGAATATGATTAAAAATTATTCTAATTCAAATGCGCCTGTATAGAGCTGATAGTATTTACCCTTTTGGGCAATCAAATCCTCGTGTGTACCACGCTCGATTATTCTGCCCTGCTCCAATACCATAATAACATCTGAATTTTTAACGGTCGAAAGACGGTGAGCTATAACAAATACTGTTCTGCCCTGCATAAGTCTATCCATACCCTTGGCAACTATTGCCTCGGTTCTGGTATCAATACTTGAGGTTGCCTCGTCAAGTATCATAACAGGCGGGTCTGCAACTGCGGCACGGGCAATAGCTATAAGCTGACGCTGTCCCTGAGACAAATTAGCACCGTTATTAGTAAGCTCGGTTTCATAGCCATGAGGTAGTCTTGTGATAAAGTCATCTGCACCCGAAAGACGTGCCGCCTCAATACATTCTTCATCTGTAGCGTCAAGTCTGCCATATCGGATATTATCCATTACAGTACCTGTAAACAGATTGGTTTCTTGGAGAACAATACCCAGGGAGCGTCTTAAATCGCTCTTTTTAATCTTATTGATATTAATACCGTCATATCTTATTTTACCGTCTGCAATATCATAAAAACGATTTATAAGGTTGGTTATAGTTGTTTTACCGGCACCCGTAGCACCAACAAAAGCTACCTTTTGACCGGGTCTTGCATAAACATCAATATTATGAAGAACAAGCTTATCCTCGTTGTAGCCAAAATCAACATCGTCAAGAGTAACATCACCCATAAGGCGTGTGTAGGTCAAGGTACCGTCGCTATGAGGATGTTTCCAAGCCCATATACCAGTGTGTTTATCGGTCTCGGTGAGAGTACCGTCCTCATTCTCGACAGCATTTACAAGGGTTACATATCCGTCATCGGTTTCAGGCTCGGTATCCATAAGCTTTAACACACGGTCAGCGCCTGCAAGACCCATAACTATTGAGTTTATCTGCTGTGAAACCTGATTTACATTACCCGTAAACTGCTTGGTCATATTAAGGAATGGGATTACAACGCTTATACCAAACACAACCTCGTTGCCAAAAAGCTTTGAAAGGCTTAAATTTGTAAAGCCTTCCGAAAGCAGAAAAATACCGCCAACGGTTGCAATTATAACATAGAGAATATTACCTATATTCATATTTATAGGTCCTAAAAGGTTAGCGTAGCTATGCGCCTTACGACTGTCCTCATATAAAGCCTCATTGATTTTATCAAAATCCTCCTGGCATTTATCCTCGTGGCAGAATACCTTGACAACCTTTTGACCACTCATCATTTCCTGAATAAAGCCCTCGGTTTTACCGATTGCTTTTTGCTGACGGATAAAGTATTTTGCCGAGCCGCCGCCAACTGTTTTGGTGACAAACATCAGCAAAAATACTCCGCCAATCACAACAAGCGTCATCCAAAAGCTGTACCACAGCATAACCGTAAACACGCAGACAACTATTATAGAAGCCTGCAAAAGTGCAGGAATTGCCTGAGAAACGAGCTGACGCAGAGCATCAATATCATTGGTGTAATGGCTCATAATATCGCCGTGCTTATTAGTATCAAAATACTTAATCGGTAAATTCTGCATACCGTTAAACAAGGTTTTACGCATCTTGCCCAAAAAGCTTTGAGTAATAATTGCCATAAGCTGAGTATGTGCAAAAACTGACAAAAGCGATAATACATAAAGTACAATAAGAATTATAATTTTTGGTATTATTTCATTCTTAGCAGAAGCCCAGTCTCTGCTTTGATACCAATCCTCTATAGCCGCTAATATCTGCTGATTAAATATAGCAGGTGCAGTAGCGACTATAGCCGAAAACACTATACAAAAAACAGCCAAAGGCAGCAATACAGGATAATAGCTTATAAGCATTTTCAAAACACGCTTTAAAGCCCCAAAATTCATTTTTCTTTTAGGTGGCATACCCTTAGGTCCCATATTCTGAGGTGCATTATTAGTTTTCATCGTTGCTACCTCCCATAGTTTGCTGCTCGTAAACCTCGCGGTAAATCTCGCTGGTTTTAAGCAGCTCCTCGTGTTTACCGCAGTTTTCAATTTTACCACCGTTCATAACAATTATTAAATCCGCATCTTTTACTGAAGAAATTCTTTGAGCTATAATAAACTTTGTGGTTTCGGGAATATATTTTTTAAAGCCTACTCTTATAAATGCGTCTGTCTTAGTATCAACTGCGCTTGTTGAGTCATCTAAAATCAATATTTTAGGCTTCTTTAAAAGTGCTCTTGCTATACAAAGGCGTTGCTTTTGTCCACCTGAAACATTTGTGCCACCCTGTTCGATATAGGTATCGTACTTCTCTGGAAAGCTTTCTATAAACTCATCTGCCTGAGCTAATTTGCAAACCTCAACTATTTCCTCGTCAGTGGCATTTTCATTACCCCAACGAAGATTTTCCTTTATAGTGCCCGAAAACAGCTGATTTTTTTGCAAAACCATAGCAACACTATCTCTTAATACTTTAATGTCATACTCCCTGACATCTACTTCGCCAACCTTCACAGAGCCCACGGTAGCATCATAAAGGCGAGGTATTAACTGCACTAATGACGATTTACTTGAACCTGTACCGCCGATAATTCCCACCGTCATACCCGATTTTATGGTAAGATTAATATTTTCAAGCGCATAAAGCTTTGCATTCTCCGAATACTTAAAGCTCACATTCTGGAATTCAACCGAGCCGCATAAAACCTCTTTTATCGGGTTTTCGGGGTTTTTAAGACTGGGCTCCTCGTTTAACACCTCACAAATACGCTTCATAGATTCTAAAGACATAGTAATCATAACATAAATCATTGAAAGCATCATAAGCGACATAAGTATCTGAACACCGTAGGTAAGCATTGCCGAAATCTGACCTACATCAACCTTAGCGCCACCCGAGGAAATAACAAGGTATGATCCAATAAATAGTATCATAACCGTATTAAAATACATACAGAATGACATTATGGGTGAATTAAGTGCCACAATACGCTCAGCCTTGGTGAAATCATCGGTTATACCGTCAGCCGCAGCTGCAAATTTTTGCTTCTCATATTCCTCACGTGAAAAGCCCTTAACAACACGCATACCGCTAACATTTTCTTCAATAGACTCATTCAAGCGATCATATTTTTTAAACACACGTCTGAAAGCAGGCATTGCATTTCTGCTTACAAGCAAAAGACCGACTAAAAGTACGGGTATTACAACTACAAAGGAGGTTGCAAGCGCGCCACCCATAACATAAGCTGCCACAACCGAGAAAATAAACATCATTGGACTTCTTATTGCGGTACGAATTATCATCATATAGGACATCTGTACATGGGTAATATCAGTGGTCAGCCTTGTCACAAGTGATGTAGAAGAAAACTTATCGATATTGCTGAAAGAATATCCCTGAATTTTACTGAACATATCACGGCGGAGATTTTTTGCAAAGCCCGCCGAAGCTTTAGAGCAGGTAACTGCCGCAATACCGCCGCAACAAAGCGAAACTATTGCCAACAAGATAAGCAATACACCTGTTCTTATTACCTTGCTTATATCCGCTCCTGCTTTAATATCATTTACAAGATTTGCAGTAACAAAAGGTATTATAACCTCAATCACTACCTCACCCATAATAAATATCAGGGTTAAAATTGAGGGTAGCTTATACTCCCTAATGCTTTTTGCTAAAGTTTTAATCATTTTGCTCCTCCATATTTGCAGTGACCTTTTGAATTACCTTGAAAAAGATTTTAAGCTCTTCATCAGCAATACCGTTTCGCATTCTTTTTTCACGGTTTTCGATTTCCCTAGTTATGCGCTTATGAATATCGACCGCCTTTTCTGTAAGCACAATTTTTTTCAGCCTTGCATCATTTTCAACGCTTACACGCTCGATAAAGCCCTTTTGCTCCATCGTTTTTAAAATTCTGCTCGCTGTAGAACCACGGATAGAAAACTTTTCTTCAAAATCTTTTTGGTATATATCCCTTTCTCTGTTTTCAAAAAAATAAGCAATTGCCCAACCGTTAACACCCTTTACGTTGTCAAGACCTAATCGGGTACGAGAATTCTCAACATCTCTTTTAATAAGATTTGAAAGTCTCCTTATAGATAGCCCAATATCATTCTCCCTGATGTTAATACACCCTCCTTTTGAATTGTTAGCTTGCTAAGTATTATATAACCATATACTACTATTGTCAAGCATTAAAGTTTTAATATTCTGTTAAAATAAAAAAATATCATCCTGAACGAAGGGAAGAAGCTAAAGCAGCTTCTTCCCATTCTCTCAGAATGACAATACAAAATAATCGACTAACTCTTTTCTGCTTTTAAATACTCATCTATCTTTCATTTGAGCAGGGCAGATAATATAACTTCCCTTTGAACAATAGGCAGAAGCATACTCCTGCCTATTAAAAGCTATTTTCCTAACTCTTTTGTTTTTTCGTAAGCTGCCTTAACAGCCGCCATAGCAGTACCTCTGAAGCCGTTTTTTTCAAGAGCGTGAACACCTGCTATTGTAGTGCCGCCTGGGCTGCAAACCTCGTCCTTAAGCACAGCGGGATGCTTGCCTGATGTAAGCAATAGCTCTGCCGCTCCCGAAAGGGTTTGTGCTGCATATTCTAAAGCCTTGTGTCTCGGCAAACCGCATTCAACACCTGCATCTGCCAAAGCCTCGCAGAACATATAAACAAAAGCGGGACCGCAACCTGAAACCGCGCTTGCAGCGTCAATAAGCTTTTCTTCAATACGGTCTACCCTGCCCGAATGCTTTAAAGCCTCACAGAATTCACCTATCTCATCCATAAACACTTCTGCGGAAGCAGTATAAAGTATCATACCCTTGCCAACCGATACAGGTGTATTAGGCATTATTCTTATAACAGGGTAATTTTTTCCGCACATTTCGGAAATTTCAGCCGTTTTTATTCCTGCCGCCATAGTAACCAAAACAAATCTGTCATTACGCTTTTCTAAAGTCGGCATTAAGCTTTTAAGCGTTGTCTCCATTACCTGAGGCTTTACACCTAAAAATATGAACTTAGCAGAAGAGGCAACAGCCACATTATCGCCATAAGAGCAGCCAAGCTCATTTGCTAATAACTGAGCCTTTACAGCCGACATATCAGCAAGTAAAACTTCTTTTGGGTTTACTGTTTTACAAACAGCACGCGCCAACGCTCCACCCATATTACCCGTTCCAATAAAACCGAATTTTACAAATGACATAAATTTATAACCCTTTCCGTTTTTTAAGAAAAACCGCAAGCCTGAAAGAAATTGTTCCCAGTATTGTTTTTAGAGTGAGTGCTGCCACACAAAGGCAGTACCCAAAATAAACCACTGTGTTGTGGGAGATTAATTCAAGCCTTATCTGATTTGTCCGTTGCCCTTTATAATGTATTTATAGGTGTTAAGCTCCCTAAGTCCCATAGGTCCCCTTGCGTGAAGCTTTTGGGTAGAAATTCCCATTTCACAGCCAAGTCCGAACTCACCACCGTCGGTAAACCGTGTTGAAGCATTAACATAAACTGCGGCGGAATCTACCCTTGCAGTAAAGTATGCAGCATTTTCATTATTTTCGGTTATAATACTTTCACTGTGATGAGTAGAGTGCTCGCCTATATGCGCCACCGCTTCTTCCACACTCTTAACAACCTTTACCGCCATTTTATAATCCAAAAATTCTGTATCAAAATCCTCATCAGTAGCAAGAGTAGCTTTTATATATTTTAAAGTCTCTTTGTCACCTTTTAGCTCAACAGGGTTTTCCCTGTTGGAAGAATAAAATCTTTGGTACAGCTTAGGTAAAAACTCAGAAGCAATATTTTTATGAACCAAACACACCTCCGCCGCATTGCAAACAGAGGGACGGCTGGTTTTAGCGTTATCAATAATACTTAAAGCCTTTTCTACATCCGCCGATTCATCAACATAAATATGGCATATTCCCGTTCCAGTTTCAATACAGGGCACCTTTGCGTTATCGGTGCAAGCTTTAATAAGCCCCTTTCCGCCGCGTGGAATAAGCAAATCGACAAGACCTACAGCTGTCATAAGCTCGTTAGCGCTCTGCCTTGTGATATCTTCAACAAGATTTATATAATCCTCGTCAATACCGCATTTTCTTAGGCCCTCTTTTAAAGCCGAAACTATTGCCGAAGCACTGCCATAAGCCTCCTTACCTCCACGCAGTACACAAGCGTTGCCGCTTTTAAAGCTAAGGGCAGCTGCGTCTGACGTAACATTGGGGCGGCTTTCGTAAATAATTGCCACCACACCGAACGGAACCGATGTTTTTTCAATAATAATTCCGTTTTTATGCTTTGTTTTTTCTATTACTCTGCCTACAGGATCTGGTAAAGCTGCAACCTCTAAAATACCTTTAGCCATACCATTAATTCGGTCAGCCGTCAGCCTTAAACGGTCTATCATTACCTGTGAAACCGTATCCTTAGCCCTTTTTACATCCAAAGCATTTGCCTTTAAAATAGCCTCTCTGTTTTTAAGAAGTGATTCCGCCATCGCCTTTAAGGCTTTGTTTTTTACTTCTTCACTAAGAGGAGCATTACCCGCAACCTTTTTAGCCCTTAAAATTAAATCATTAGTAGTTGTCATTCGGTTACTGCCTTTCCCGAAAGGAAGCGTGTGCCCACGTCCTTACCCGCTACAATATCATAAAGTATATCAGGGTCTTCCCCATTCGCAATTACCATATCAGTGCCTTTAGCATTTGCAATTTTTGCCGCCTTTATCTTTGTGTGCATTCCGCCTGTACCTAAGTTACTACCTGCACCGCCTATCATACCTTCAATTTCAGGTGTAATTTCACTTACTGTATGTAGCATTACGGCATTTTTATCTTTATGAGGGTCTGCTGTAAAAAGCCCATCAATATCAGAAAGAATTATAAGCAAATCGGCTTCTAAGGTGGTTGCAACAATAGCACCCAAGGTATCGTTATCGCCTATTACGATTTCATCTGTTGCTATAGAATCGTTTTCGTTAACGATAGGAAGCACTCCTAACTCCAAAAGTCTCCTCATAGTATTTTCAAAATTAGCTCTGCGATCGGTGTGCTCAATATCCTCACCTGTTATAAGTATCTGAGCCACTGTGTGATTATACTCCGAAAATAGCTTGTCGTATACATACATAAGCTCGCACTGACCTACTGCCGCTGCTGCCTGCTTTGTTGGAATATCGGTAGGTCTGCCCTGTAAGGAAAGTTTACCGACACCCATTCCAATAGCGCCTGACGACACTAAAATGATTTCATTTCCTGCATTTTTAAGGTCACTCATAACCTTGCAAAGCTCTTCAACACGTCGGATATTAAGTCTGCCTGTGCTGTGAGCCAAGGTAGATGTACCTATTTTTATAACAACTCTCATTTTCCACACCTCAGGGTAACAGGTAATATTTTTTCTATTATACACCATACAATCATACATTTCTACTATTTTTTAATTTTAGTGTAAATCAGCCGAAGTTAATTAAGTAAAGACCAAAAAACCGTTTGAGAGAATTCTCAAACGGTTTTTTAACTTTAATTAATCGATAGCCTTAGTCCAACCGAAGGTATCTTCGATTTTGCCCCATTGGATACCTGTTAAGGTATCGTAAAGGTGCTGAGTAACAGTGCCGATTTCGCCGTTGTTGATAGGATATTTAACATCCTTATAGCAAAGCTCACCGATAGGAGAAACTACAGCCGCAGTACCGCAGCCCCAAGCCTCTTTGAGCTCACCGTTTTTAAGAGCCTCGCCTAATTCATCAACACTTAAAAGTCTTTCGCTTACCTTATAACCCTCTTTACGAAGCACTTCAAGACAGGACATACGGGTAATACCTGGAAGAATTGAGCCAGAAAGCATAGGTGTTACGATTTCGTCGCCAATTTTGAACATAACGTTCATAGCGCCAACCTCTTCTATGTACTTACGCTCAACACCGTCAAGCCATAATACCTGACTGTAGCCCTTGCGTTCAGCACGCTCGCCCGCTCTGTTAGAAGCTGCATAGTTACCGCCGCACTTAGCGTAACCTGTACCGCCACGAACAGCACGAACATCCTCGTCCTCAATCATAATCTTAACAGGGTTAATACCCTCTTTATAATAACTGCCAACAGGAGAAGCAATTATAACATAAGTAGCATTATGAACTGCGTGTACACCCAAGGTCTCGTCATTACCGAACATAAAGGGACGGAGGTAAAGTGATGTACCCTCTGCAGAAGGAGTCCAGTCCTGTTCTAAATTAACGAAAGTAGTTAAAACTTCCATAGCCATATCCTCGGGAATCTGAGGAAGACATAGACGCTCGGCAGAGCGGTTCATACGGCGGATGTTTTCAATAGGTCTGAAAAGCTGTACCTTACCATCTGCACGGCGGTAAGCCTTTAAGCCCTCAAAAATTTCAGAGCCGTAATGAAGAACAGTAGATGCAGGGTGCAATGAAATATTCTCAAAAGGAACTATTCTCTGATTGTACCAGCCCTTTTCGCTGTTCCAATCCATCATAAACATATGGTCGGTGAAAATTTTACCGAAGCCTAAGGTTGAGCTATCAGGCTTTTCCTTTAAAACAGAAGCTTTTGTAATTTTGATTTCCATTTCAGTCACCTCTTAATTATCCTTACCGATATTTAAAGCCTTTAAGTTGAAATTAAGCATATCTGCATGACGGGCAGAAATAACTTTACCGAGAGCCGCATTAATACTATCCTCTGTAAACTGATTGCTTTCGCCCAAAATCTTACCTACAATAATCATATTAGCCAAGGTAGGCATACCGTTTTCATTAGCAAGACCTGTAGCAGGGATATAATGAACAGTAACGTCTGTACGCTTAACCTTACGCTCTATAAGGGTGGAATCAACATAAATAGTACCGCCTGATACTACTGAATTCTCATACTTATCAAGTGAAGGAAGATTCATTGCAATAAGTACATCAGGCCTAGAAACTATAGGAGAGCCTACAGGAGTATCGCTTATAATTACTGAGCAGCTTGCAGTACCGCCACGCATTTCAGGACCGTAGGAAGGAAGCCAGCTAACCTGCTTATCCTCTGTAAGACCCTTATATGCCAAGAATTTACCTGAGAAAAGTATACCCTGACCGCCAAAGCCTGCAAATAAATATTGTGTTGTAGTCATTTATTTTCCCTCGCTTTCAGCAGTTCTGTCCTTATAAACACCTAAAGGATAATAAGGAATCATTTTTTCATCAATCCACTCAAGTGCCTTTTGAGGAGTCATACCCCAGTTGGTAGGACAGCTTGAAACAACCTCTATAAGTGAGAAGCCCTTGCCCTCTACCTGATTCTGGAAAGCCTTTTTAATAGCCTTTTTAGCCGCCTTAACATTCTTAACATTGTTAACAGCTACACGCTCTAAATATTCAGGACCATCAAGTTCAGAAAGCATTTCACAAACCTTAACGGGATAACCGCAATGGTTAACATCACGACCGTAGGGTGAAGTCTGCGTAACCTGACCGGGAAGTGAAGTAGGAGCCATCTGACCGCCTGTCATACCGTAAATTGCGTTGTTAATAAAAATAACGGTTATATTCTCGTTTCTTGCGGCCGAGTGAACGGTTTCAGCCATACCAATGGAAGCCAAGTCTCCATCACCCTGATATGTAAATACTATATTCTCAGGAAGCGCACGCTTAACGCCTGTAGCTACAGCAGGAGCACGACCGTGAGCCGCCTCTATCATATCACAGTTAAAATAATCATAAGCCATAACAGAACAGCCAACAGGAGCAATACCAACGGTTTTGCCCTCAATTCCTAATTCATCAATAACCTCAGCTACCAAACGGTGAACAATACCGTGAGTACAGCCAGGGCAATAATGAAGCGGCACATCTGCTAAAGCATGCGGTTTATCAAATACTACCATTATTTCGCACCTCCGTTATTAGCTTTGAGTATAGCTTCAAGCACCTGCTCGGGAGACGGAATCATACCACCCACACGGTTGCAAAGTGTTACAGGAACACGGCACTCGGAAGCTAACTTAATATCATCAATCATCTGACCCATTGAAAGCTCAACAGAAATAATCTGTTTAACCTTGTCTGCCGCCTTTTTGAAAGGAGCATTCGGGAAAGGCCAAAGAGTTATAGGACGGATAAGACCAACCCTTATTCCCTGCTCTCTTGCTTCGTTTATTGCGTTCTTAGCAACACGTGCGGCAATACCAAAAGCAGCAATGCAGATTTCAGCATCGTCCATCATATATTCCTCATACATTGCTTCGTTTTCTTCAATGTACTTATATCTCTCATAACGCTTGAAGTTTTCTTCCTCAAGCTTTTCAGGAGACAAGAAAAGTGAGTTTACAATATTATGCTCTCTTTCCATATTGGTACCTGTTGTAGCCCAAGGCTTCTGGGGAGCGGGCTTTACCTCTAAATCAAGAGATACAGGCTCCATCATCTGACCCATAGTACCGTCAGCCAAAATCATAGAGGTCATACGGTATTTATCAGCAAGCTCAAAGCCCTTAACTGTAAGGTCAGCCATTTCTTGAACAGAAGCAGGGGCTAAAACTATCATTCTAAAGTCACCGTGACCGCCTGCCTTTGTAGCCTGATAATAGTCAGACTGTGAGGGCTGAATACCACCAAGACCGGGACCACCACGCTGTACATTTACTATAAGTGAGGGTAAATCTGCACCTGCTAAATATGAAAGACCCTCGCCCTTAAGTGATATACCGGGGCTTGAAGAGGATGTCATAACTCTGTGACCTGTTGAGGCAACACCGTAAACCATATTAATAGCGGCAATTTCACTTTCAGCCTGCAAAAAACAACCGCCGATTTTAGGCATTCTTTTTGCCATATAAGCGGCAATTTCTGTCTGAGGAGTAATAGGATAACCGAAGTAATGACGACAGCCAGCAATAATTGCGGCTTCGGCTATAGCTTCGTTACCTTTCATTAAAACCTTATCTGCCATTTTAAACTACCTTACCTTTCTACCTTAATTATGCAGTCGGGGCACATTGTAGCGCAGAACGCACAGCCAATGCAAGCATCCTCATTTACTGCTTCTACCGGGTGGTGACCCTTTTTGTTAATTTTGTCTTTAGCTAATGCTAAAACCTGTTTGGGGCAAGCGTCAACACAAAGTCCGCAACCCTTACATTTATCGGTTTTAAAAGTCAGCTTTGCCATTATTTTTCGCTCCTTTTTAAATCAGTTTATTTTACCTTGAAGCTTCAAGGGGAATAGATTATCAATTTTGTCCTTCAGTTCATCATAAAGCTCTGCTTTAACCGAAGTGCACACGATTGGAAATTGTGTAGCTTTAGATATTTCCTCAGCATATTTTAAAGAGCTGAGAACATCCTCTGCAGAGGTTTCTACACCCAAGTTAGAGTTATTAACAAGTCCTGTGATTTTAATTTTACAAGCCGCTTCAATCTCACGCATTACCTCAATAGTAGACTCTACGTCAGGTGTTAACGGTCTGTACTTATTAATAACCAGCAGGCACTCATAATCGTTTTCCTCTAATATAGCGGGCGCTATTCTGCCAAGTGCTAATGCTCCTCTGTCGTCCCCGCCAACATCTATAACCGCTCTCACGGTTTTATCGTCGGTCAGAGAATACATTTCGGCAGGTAACGCGGGAATATCAACATTAGTACCTGCATACTCCGAAGCTATAAGCTTTATTCCTTTTTCTTCTAATTCCTTTGCGCTGTCCTTAGTTCGGAAATATGGGTTAACTATATCAAGGTCTGCTATAGCCACGTTACCATAACGCTCTTTAAGCTCATAAGCCATATTAAGGGCAACATTGGTTTTTCCGCTACCGTAATGACCGCAAAGTAAAGTAATTCTCTTATAATTCATAGGTATCACAATTTATTGCGTTGGATTTTACCGCTTGTAGTCTTTGGAAGACTGTCCCTGAATACCACAATTCTCGGGTATTTATAGGGAGCGGTTTTTTCCTTAACATATTTCTGGATTTCTTTCTTTAGCTCTTCTGTACCCTCTGTGCCGTTTACTAAGACAATACTTGCCTTAACAACCTGACCTCTAACCTCATCGGGAGCGGCAGAAACACCACATTCGAGTACATAAGGAAGCTCCATAATAACACTTTCTATCTCGAAAGGTCCTATACGGTAGCCTGATGACTTGATAACATCGTCAACACGACCAACATACCAATAGAAGCCATCCTCATCCATCCAAGCGGTATCGCCTGTATGATAATATTTTCCGTCCCAAGTCTCTGCTGTTTTTTCCTCGTCACCGTAGTAGCAGGTAGCAAGACCGCAGGGACGACCGTTTTCAATATTTATAACGATTTCACCCGTCTCACCAACAGCAACATCGTTACCCTCACTGTCCACAATATGAACATCGTAAATAGGAGCAGGCTTACCCATAGAACCAATCTTGTGCGGAGCACCTATCATATTACCTATAATCATAGTGCTTTCGGTCTGACCAAATCCCTCTAAAATCTGAAGTCCCGTAATCTTTTCAAACTGGCGGTAAACCTCAGGGTTAAGTGCTTCGCCCGCAGTAGTCATATGCTTAACCGAAGATAAGTCATATTGGCTGATGTCCTGCTTAATTAACATTCTGAGCATTGTTGGAGGTGCGCAGAAGGTAGTAATATTATGCTTTTTGAACATTGGCAATATTTCAGCCGCATCAAAGCGGTCGAAATCATAAACAAAGATAGCCGCCTCAGCAAGCCACTGACCGTAAAGCTTGCCCCACATAGCCTTTGCCCAGCCCGTATCAGAGATAGTAAAATGAAGACCGTCAGGGTCAACATTGTGCCAATACTTAGCTGTATGGAAATGACCTAAAGGATACTTATAGTTATGAGCCGCAATTTTAGGATATCCGCTTGTACCCGAAGTAAAGTACATAAGCATTAAATCCTCACCGCACGGAGTATCCTCAGTTCTGTTGTAATGAGTGCTGTAAAGGATGTATTCCTCGTCAAAGGTGCGCCAACCATCCTTTTCACCGTTAACAATCATCTTGTGCTTAAGCTCGGGACAGGTTGCCGCCGCTAAATCTATCTGATTAGCAACGTCGCCGTCAGCTGTACAAACAACTGCCGAAATTCCCGCTGATTTAAAACGGTATTCAAAATCGTGCTCCTGAAGCTGATTAGTTGCAGGAATTACAATAGCGCCAAGCTTATTGAGCGCCATCATACAGAACCAGAACTGGTAATGGCGTTTAAGCACTAACATTACCTTATCGCCCTTTTTAATTCCAAGCGATTTGAAATAGTTAGCAACCTGATTAGACGCCTTTTTAATATCCTTAAAGGTGAAGCGTTTCTCCGCACCGTCACGGGAGATATGTAAAAGAGCTAATTTTTCAGGCTCACGCTCTGCTAAAGCATCAACCAAATCAAAAGCAAAATTGAATTTTTCGGTATTCTTGAATTTTATAGAAAGAGGAGTTCCTACTTCATTTTCCTCTATATCAATATATTTTTTATAAATACGATCCTTATTATCCTTAAGCTTAGGCTTAATTTCTTTCTTTAAAGCGGCAGGCTTAATATCAGAAAGCTCGGGTATAGGCTCACCTGTGGGATTAAGTACTATAGCGTAAAAGGTGCAGTTTTCACCCTCAACAGCTATCATACCATGAGGTGTTGAGGAATCGTAATAAATACTGTCCCCAGGACCGAGCACTACCTTGTGCTCGCCAACCTGAACCTTTAAATGACCCGAAATTACAAGGTCACATTCCTGACCCGCGTGGGTAGTAAGCTCAATATCCTTATGCTGAGCCTCTTCGCTGTAAACGCTTTCAACATAAAGTGGCTCTGCAATACGTTTTTTAAAAGCATACGCCAAGTTATAATAGGTCATACCGTGTGCCTTTTCAATACGCTGACCCTCGCCCCTGCGTGTTACCGTATAGGATTTAAGCTTAGGGCTGTAGCCTTCGATGATATCGGTTACGTCAACATTAAAAGCTAAAGCACAGCGGTAAATAAAAGCAAAGTTAAGGTCACTTTCTCCATTTTCGCATGCGGTATACTCCTCTACAGAAACTGCGGTTTTAGCAGCCATATCCTCAATAGAGAGCCCCTCAATTTCACGAAGCTCACGAATACGCCCCGCCATTTCTTTGATTTTAAAATCAAGTCCTGTAATCTGTTGCATTTTTTCCTCCGTCTTTCATTTTGGAGAAGCCCTTTGTTAAACAACAAAAGGCTCGCCCCAAAGTTATGACTTTGAGACGAGCAATGATTTATCATTTACCCGCGGTACCACTCAAATTGCAGTTTCACTGCCACTCTTGGAATCTAACAATTCCTATGCCTTTACGCAGCAATCACGGAGAGGTTCTACTCACCCAAAGTCTCGGCTTTCTTCCCCTCAGCTCAGAAGCTACAAACACAGATAACCTACCGATAGCTTGCACCGACCGCTATCTCTCTAAAGATAAATTAAAAGTGCACTCTTCGTCACAGCTTTTATAGATTTTATTCTATCATAGCATTTGGTATTTGTCAATATTTTTATGCAAATTAGAGCTTATTTCTTTGAATTTTGCCGCTTATTGTCTTAGGCAATTCATCACGGAAAACTATCACTCTTGGATACTTGTAAGGAGCGGTGTGTGATTTGACATAGTTTTGAATTTCCTTCTTTAGCTCCTCAGTAGCCTCTGTACCTTTAGTAAGCACAATACTTGCCTTAACAACCTGACCTCTTATTTCATCAGGCTCAGCAGAAACACCGCATTCGAGCACATAAGGCAGCTCCATAATAACGCTTTCTATCTCAAAAGGTCCTATACGGTAGCCTGATGATTTAATAACATCATCGACTCTGCCAACATACCAGAAATAGCCGTCCTCATCACGCCAAGCGGTATCTCCCGTGTGGTACATACCGTCATACCAAGCGTCATTAGTTTTTTCATCATCAAGATAATATTCCTTAAACAGACCACAGGGTATTTCCTTATCTGTATGGATAACAATTTCGCCAACCTCACCTGTAGCCACAGGCTTGCCGTCAGGATCAATTATATCAATATCGAACTGTGGAGAAGCCTTACCCATAGCGCCGATTTTAGGTGTAGTGCCATAAAGGTTAGCAATAGCAAGGGTGGTCTCGGTCTGACCGAAGCCCTCCATAATTTCAAGGCCTGTTGCCGCCTTAAATTGCTTGAATACCTCAGGATTAAGCGCCTCACCCGCAGTTGTCATATGATGAATAGAGGAAAGGTCAAACTTAGAAAGGTCTCCTCTTATTAACATTCTAAGCATTGTAGGCGGAGCACAAAAGGTGGTGATATTATATTTGCTGAACATGGGCAAAATATCATTTTCGTCAAAACGGTCGAAGTCATAAACAAATACAGCTCCCTCACAAAGCCATTGTCCGTAAAGCTTGCCCCATAGGGATTTGCCCCAACCGGTATCAGAAATTGTGAGATGCAAACCGTCACGCTCGCAGCAATGCCAGTATTTTGCGGTTACAAAATGACCTAAAGCGTAAGTATGCTTATGCGCTGCCATTTTAGGGTTTCCAGTTGTACCCGATGTGAAGAACATAAGGGCGGTATCATCACCTGCAGAAGCATTTTCAGGACGGTCATATTTGCCCGAATAAAGCTTATATTCATTATCAAAATCATGCCAACCGTCACGTGAGCCGCCAACCATAATGAGTTGCTCCACCTGAGGACATTTTTTAGCCGCATTTTCCGCAATTATAGCAGTATCACCATCAGCCGTACAAACAAGCGCCTTAACGCCTGCGGAATTATAACGGTACTCAAAATCGTGTTCTTTGAGCTGATTTGTTGCAGGGATTGCAACGGCGCCAAGCTTATGAAGTGCCACCATACAGAACCAGAACTGATAATGACGCTTAAGCACGAGCATTACCTTGTCGCCGCGTTTAATTCCAAGTGATGTGAAATAATTCGCAACCTGATTAGAAGCGCGCTTAATATCCTTAAATGTAAAACGGCGTTCATTTTTATTTACGTCAAGATGAAGCATAGCAAGCTTTTCGGGATATTTATCTGCAATACCATCAACAATATCAAAGCCAAAATTAAAGGTATCCGTATTCTTAAATTTAATATCCTGTAATGCACCGTTTTCGTCCTCGGTTGTTTCAATAAACTTTTCACATATAAGCTTTTCAGACTTCTTTGCCGAAATTACACTCTTGCGAACAACAGGCTCAGCCGTATCCTCACCCGACATGACAACCGCACAGAAAACACAGTCCTTGCCGTCAACAGCAATCATTCCGTGAGGAGTAGAGGAATTGTAATAAATACTGTCACCCTCATCAAGAATTTCAGTATGGTCACCTACCTGAACCTTAAGCCTTCCACTTAATACCAAGTCGAATTCCTGACCCGAGTGTGTAGTAAGGTGGATGGGCTTATTCTGCTGAGAAGCTGAATATTCATATTTAACCCAATAAGGCTCTGCTAATTTATCCTTAAACTTAGGGGCTAAGTTAGCAATATCAATACCATCCTCCTTAGCGGTTCCCTGACCCTGACCCTTACGGGTTACAGTGTAGCTTGAAAGTCTTGCCGAATGGCCCTCCAAAAGCTCGGTCATTTCAACATCAAAGGCTAAAGCGCATTTATGTATAAATGTAAACGGAATATCCTTTTTGCCGCTCTCATATGCTTCATATTTTTCTACAGTAACATCGGTCTTTTCAGCCATCTCTGTAACAGACCAGCCCATAATGTCACGTAGCTCCTTAATTCGTGCAGCTATCTCCGATAACTGTAATAACGCATTCTTTGTGTCCATTTAATTTTCCTCCTTAAAAACATTCTCATAAAACAAAAAACATTCGTCTCAAATTTCTTTGAGACGAATGTGAAATTACATCCGCGGTACCACTCAAATTGCAGTAAAAACTGCCTCTCAGGGTCTAACAACCCTTATGCCTTTACGCAGCAATCACGGGAAAGCCTACTTTCAAGCGTTTCAGCCCTCCGGCTCAGAAGTGATGGGTATAAACGAATACTTGTTATCGGCTTGCACCAACCGCCGACTCTCTAAAAACAGTTATCCGAAACCGTCTTCGTCAAAGCCTTTAAAATAATTTTTATATATTATAACACTGCAAAAAACATTTGTCAACACTTTTTTTGAATTTATCCGCCCTTATATTTTCTCTTAGTAGCCATACCACCTCTGATATGCCTCTCCTGCTTATTCTTCTCTAAAACCTCCTTAACCAGCTTATAAAGTTGCGGATTATTGTGACTAAGCCTCTCCGTAACGTCTTTATGTAAGGATGTCGCAAAATGAAATGGTATCTTAATACTCACTTGCTAACCTTTTTATTTATATATTCATAAACGCTTTTAGCAGGTATCTTCCAAGTACCAAGTTTGAAAGCTTTAATCTCACCTGACTGCAATAATTTGTATGCAGTAGTATGTGATATAAATAGTTTCTCACAAACTTGTTCAATTGTCAATAATTCATTTTCATCGTTGTATTAACCATATGCTAAAACTCTTTATTTTGTTAAATACAGTTAAGCAAATAAAATTCGTAAATATGGCTTGCAACAATCCTAAACGATATTTACACGTCGTACAAGTATAAATGTGATTGAAGCAAAATGCGATTAGTCCAAGTCATATTGAACACACTTTAAAATAATAAAACGATATACCATGTGAGCGTTCTCATCTCTCCTACTACGCCATTCAGTCTCTCGCGGACTAAAAAAAGAAGTTGCAGTTTATCTGTAGCTTCTTTTTTATTGTGTAACGAATAAGAAATGACCATTCCCCTTTTTATGAGGAATGGTCGTAATTTAAATTATAACTTTTGCTGAATAGATTAAATTTGAAAAAGTTTATCCTTGTTTTAATAACGGTGAAATTTTTCACCGTTTTGATACTTTTGAAATTGCAAATACATAGATATAAATAACTCCGTAAGTAAGAATTAAAAACTTACTTACGGAGTTGTTTTTTACGACCACATAGTATCCCATAGATATATTCAGAATTAACGGATTTAGTGGAAATAAGATGGTTAAATAGCATATTGTTTGTAGCTGAAACGGCTTAAAATATCCATAAATATTTAGAAAAATATTATAGGATTTATTGTAGCACTGGAGACTGTGAGTTCGAGCCATACATTATTTTAAAACCAAAACTTAGTGTCAGGATAAACTTTTTCAATCATATATTATCTCTATGAACCCCGAAGCATAATGCTTCGGGGTATCTTATTTTAAAGAAGGTATATATATGACAGAAAGTAAATGCAAATGCGAAACCTGCAGTTTGTGTGGTGAGGTTTACACGGAAGAAAAATTGGTAGAATTTGACGGCAAACGGATATGTCCTGAATGTTTGTCCAGGGAAACTATAGTATGCTCACATTGTGGAGAGCGGATTTGGAGTGTGGATAATCAAGGCACACTTAGTATGCCATTATGCGTTAATTGCTACGACGAGCATTACACGAGTTGTTCTGAATGCGGTCGCATAATTCATCGAGAGGATGCCTATTATGAAGACGGTGATGATGAACCAATGTGTTATCGTTGCTATGAAGATAGCCGAGGTCACGAATACATAGAAGACTATTTCTATAAACCCGAACCGATATTTTATGGTGAAGGTAACCGTTTTTTTGGCGTAGAACTCGAAGTAGATAACGGTGGTGAGGTTGACGATAACGCTGCGGCTGTTATGCGAATAGGAAACGGTAACGGTTTAGAGCATATCTACTGCAAACACGATGGCAGTTTGGAAGAGGGATTTGAGATTGTCACCCATCCTATGACCTTGGCCTATCATCTAAACGAAATGCCTTGGAAAAGTGTTTTGACAAGGCTCAAAACTTTAAGTTATTTATCCCATCAGGCAGGTACCTGTGGTTTGCATATCCATGTAAACCGTTGTTCTTTAGGTGAAACTTATGAAGATCAGGAAGCAACCATAGCAAGAATACTATATTTCTTTGAAAGACACTGGGAAGAACTTTTAAAGTTTTCTCGCAGAACCAAACATCAGTTAGAACGCTGGGCGGCAAGATACGGTTATAAAGATAAGCCCAAAGATATTCTCGACCACGCAAAAACAGGAGCTAACAACGGTAGATATTCTTGTGTAAATTTACAGAATAGTAGCACAGTTGAGTTCCGTATGTTTAGAGGCACGTTAAAACTTAATACGATAATATAATGCCCTAAACAATCGTTTAGAACGTCTGAATTTAGAGTATCGCATAGAAAAGAGTACTAAAAATTGGATTCTAAAGAACATTAATGAATCCACGTAATCGTAGGATTACATTCTTTAATTATATATTATTTTAATAAATAGCAGTCATAATATGTAAACTACATATCATATATTTACTTAAGAAAGGTAGGTGAGTTCACGGCGATGAATCTCAAATACACATTTATTAATCCAAACTCGGTGGACTGTACCGCCGAGGTATTACTAAAAACTTTTGTTGAGGCAAATCTTTCAAAAGTACACGATGTTATTAAAACCACTATAGATACAAACAAAGCAACTGAAAAAATTGCAGTTTGATATTAACTTTAAGGGGCTATGTATCGGTTAATACATAGCCTCGCACTTTAAATTTTACACAGAAAGGAGGGTTGAAAATGAATATAGCAGCATATTGCCGTGTTTCTACAGATAAGGAAGACCAGTTAAATTCGCTCGAGGCACAGAAACAATTTTTCCTTGATTACACCAATCGAACCGGAGACAAGCTTGTAAAACTCTACGCCGACGAGGGTATATCGGGTACAAAAATTAAAAACCGTAAACAGTTCTTACAAATGATTGATGATGCAGAGCTAGGAATTTTTGATATGGTGATAGTTAAGGATATATCCCGTTTTGCAAGAAATACTGTTGACCTTTTGCAAAATATCAGAAAACTTAAAGAATTAGGAATTGAAACACAGTTCCTAACTGCGAATATGACCAGTATGGGTAACAGCGAATTTGTCCTGACTATATTTGGTGCTTTGGCACAAGAAGAAAGTTATAACACCTCAAAGCGTGTTAAGTTTGGCAAAAAGATAAATGCCGAAAAAGGCAAAGTTCCAAATATGGTTTATGGCTACAACAAAACTATCGGAGATTACTTCAATCTCACAATAAATGAGAAAGAATCCAATATAGTGCGAGAAATCTTCCGGTTATATACAGAGGATGGCTTCGGGGCATCAAAAATTGCCAATATCCTAAATGCAAAAGATCTCAAGACCAAGAGGGGTTGCAGTTGGTCGCAGAACGCTATTTGCAGAATACTAACTAATGAGCTTTATACAGGAAAGATAGTCAACGGCAAAGAAGAAGTTGCAGACTTTCTAACAGGTAAGCGTACCGAAAAGAGTTTAGATGAATGGCTGATTACTATAAAGCCCGAACTCAGAATTATTGATGATGATACCTTTGCTACTGCTCAAAAACTATTAAAGGAACGTGTCAACAAATTCAATATCAATCGAGAGCGGCATAGCAATAAATATTTATTTTCAACCCTTATCAAATGTAAAGATTGCGGCTGGTCTTTCAGGCGATGTGTACGAACCTATAAAAACACCTATGTCCGTTGGGTTTGTTCTGGGCACAACGGCAAGGGAGCGGATAACTGTCCCAACGCAGTGACAATTGATGAAAACGAACTCATCTCTGCGATAGAAAACTATTTTGTACATATTCTGTCACAGAAGAAAAATGTCATTAAACATATAGTGGACGAGTTCAATAAAATCTACAAAGAAAAGGGTAAAAATGATGACCATAAAAATGAATTGCTCTCTTCCCTATCAAAGCTTGAAAAAAAGCGACAGAAATATATGGATATGTACACCGACGATTTAATTTCTCGTGAGGAGCTCAACCAAAAAATTGGTGACGATAAGCAGGAAATTGAGAAACTAAAGAAAGAGTTAACCTTACTTGACGGACAAGCCCTTAATGAAGCAAAGCTCAAATCTATACTCTATTCCACCTTCCGCGAAATTGAAGATATTGTCGACCTAAAAAAAGCCACAAATGCACAACTGAAACGTATAATTGAAAAGATTGAAGTAGACAAAAACGGACAAGTGGAAATATATTTAAAGGCATTGAGCGGTTTGAATACCGAACAATCGATATCTATTGATAATACCAACAACACCGAGAATTTTGTGTGGTTAGTTAAATAGTTATGTATCAATCATTGTTAAAATGATTGAAAAAGCGAATAAATTATGTTATACTACTATAAAATAATATGAAGGAGGGTGTCAAATGAATTACGAATTACGACATTTTAACACACCACTTTTGCGTTTTTCTATAACCGAAGACAGTATTGATCCTGACGCCCAAATTCATTGGGTAAACGAGGAAAAGAAAGACCTTCTTCCACTTGATTTAGAACTATCTGACACAGGACTCGTAAAATGGTTAAAGCATAGAACCATACCTAAAAACCGTGCTTATGTTCAAAACTTTTTAAGTAAGTGTGGACTTAGTATAAACCGTCCTATGAATATTATTAAAGTTTCAAAAGGTTTGTCACTAAATGACTGTTATTGGGTTGTTGAAGAAGGCTTTGATGGTAATTTTGAAAGATTTAATCTTTATGATAATCGCTTTAGCAAAATTTTAGCGCTGATTGCTTTTACCGGATATGGCAGTAGCATACGTACCTCGCTTGCCTCATGTCCTGAATTCACCACAAACGGAATGCTTCCTAAATGTTGGAGAAGACAACAAGGTTCCATTAAACTTTATAAAGGTGGCACAAGCGGTGCTTCCAATACAGGCAATGAACCTTATTCCGAATTTTATGCTGCTCAAGTAGCTTCTACTTTAGGGGTACATGCAATAGATTACAATCTTTCTAAATGGAATGGAGAATTATGTTCCACATGTGAGCTTTTCACAAGCAAAGAATACTCTTATCTTCCTGTAGGCAGAGTTATAACAACCGGCGGTATGAATGCTGTACGCGAACACTATGAAACTCTGGGTAAAGATTTTGTCAAAGCACTAAACGATATGGTTGTATTTGATGCAGTTATTTGCAATACAGACCGTCATTTTGGTAATTTTGGTTTTTTAGTCGATAATAAAACAAATAAAATTGCATCCCCTGCCCCGCTTTTTGACCACGGCAATTCACTCTTTAATTTCGCAGGAAAAGATGATTTAGAATCTTATCAAAACCTTAAAACATATTCGGATACATTGCTTCCTTGCGTTTATGATGATTTTATCGGCACAGCAAAAAAAGTATTGACAAATGAGCACCGGGAAGGACTTCGCAAACTACTGAATTTTAAATTCAAAAAACACTCAATGTACAACTTACCTGCAAAGCGATTAAAAATGATAGAAAAAATCATTCACGAAAGAGCACAGGAATTACTCAACTAAACTCTATAAATAATAGTTTAATCATAAATAGTCAGGACCTCCGCTAAGCCTGGGGTCCTGACTATTTAATTTATTCATCTTGTTCTTTATATTACCAGTCAAATGAAGCATAACATTAAAATTACTTTTTATAAGGTATTCTAAAATAATCCAAATAAGTTTTAAATGTATCCTGCGCGGAAAGGCAAGTATCGGTTAGGTATCCTTTTTCCTGATTCCATTCTTTCAGTCCGTGATAATAGAACATTTTAATTTTATCTTCAATGATAAATGGAACTATATTATGCTTAAGACATTCTTTAAACATAATTAGTCTGCCGACACGACCGTTACCGTCTTGGAACGGGTGGATGCGTTCAAACTGTACGTGAAATTCAAAAATATCTTCAAGAGTCACATTCTCTTTGCTGTTATAAAGGCTGAGAAGCTTTTTCATTTTAGTCGACACATCTTCGGGTAGAGTTGTTTCCATGCCGCCAACTTCGTTAGGTAGCTTTTTATAATCCCCTACGGCAAACCAATCCTTTTTCGAATCGCTTGTTCCGGTCTTGAGGATGAAATGAAGATGCTTAATAAACTTTTCGCTTAGCTGCGATTTGGCATTTTCAATAATTTCATCAATACAACGGAAATGGGTAGTAGTTTCGATAATATCATCAACACGCACACCTTCTTCGGTTAAGCCAATGGTATTGGTTTCAAAGATATAACGAGTTTGGTCGTGGGTAAGGCGACTGCCTTCAATATGATTGGAGTTATAGGTAAGTTCAATCTGTATTTTATGATAAATTCCGCCGTGAACCTGACTGCGCTTTTCCTCTTTCAGAATATCAAGTAAAGTCTGCGGTGACGATTTGCTTTTATTACTTCTTTCGGGTTTTTCAGCATTTTCAGGGATGTTCCAAGTCTTACCCGTAAGGAAAGCACCGGGAACACGACCTGCAGCACAATAATTACGAACACTACGCTCGGACGCATTCCAAAGTAAAGCAACCTCTTTAACGGATAGATATTTCATATTCCTACCTCCAAATTTACTGTTATTAGCATACCACATTATCGGCAAAATGTCAATTATTCAAAACCTATTTGTGTTTATATTTTTGCCGATAACGGCATTTTTATTCTTTTAGGCATAAAAACAGCACGGCATTATACCGTGCTGAAAAGCCTTTGTTTATGCGGTTTGGCTTTTTTGTCCACTGACAGTGCCAATTAATTTACTTTTAATACCAATCGTTTTTTTCTACACCATATTGAGCAATATAATCGCTTGGTGCTATATCATCATAAATAAAAGCATTAATAATTTTTTCGGCATATGCCAGGTCATAGTAAACACAAGCTCCCACACCGTTAATATACTTTGAAGTCATCAGATATTCTTCCATAGGCACTCTTGCCTGTTCAAAAGTGGGAGAACTAAGCAATACCGATGTTGCTGTTTTAATTATTTCAGAAAGAGAGAGTGAAGTTTCACAACATGGCATCAAAGCCTTTGCTAACGGAATATACTGTGATTTATCTATAGTAATCGCCTTATTGAAAAGCTGTTCCATAATATATCTTTGGCGGTCTGTTCTTCCGTAATCGTTACTGGTTCCCCAAATGCTGGATGTATACCTCATTCGTGAATATGAAACTGCCTGAATACCGTTTAATGTTTGCTTTCCTGATTTATTAATTAAATAATTTTCGTATGGTATTCCCATTTTTGTGCAAACCTCTCTAATTCCATAGTTCAGTTCATACCCAATTTCATTTTCAGCAAGCTCTACTTCTATTCCGCCAACAGCATCGATTATATCTGCCATACCGTAAAAATTAACCGTAGCATACTCAGAAATATCCAGAGAAAATAAAGTATTAAGCGTTTTAATTGCTAATTCAGGTCCGCCCCTTGAGTAAGCACTATTAATTTTAGCATAAATCGTCTTGCCACCGTATTCAATAGGCACTAAAGTATCTCTCATAATTGAAATTACTTTGATTTCCTTTGTTTTCTCATTAATGCTCAAGATCATAATAGCATCTGAAAGACCTTTGAAAGAATTAAGATTACGGGAATCAATACCGAAAAGAGCAATATTGATTATTTTTTCTTCAATAATCTCCTCAAAGCCCAGTTCCTCCGGTTCTTCAGTTATTTCGTTATAATTATAATTCAATGTTTCCTTCGTGAAATCAATAAAGAAAATCAAAGCAATTATTAAAACAGCGAGAAATAAGGAGACCAAACAAATAATAACTTTATATTTGGTTTTCATTTTTTTCTTTTTATCTGTTTCAGCCGTTTCAAACACCTACATTTACTATTTTAGATTAAATTATATTACTTTAATACATTGGCATCTAAATGCAGTTCATTCATTACATCGCGAGTAAATTTTATATATTCATCGTCTATCTTATTTAGGGACTTCTGCCTATCAAAAGCTTTTTTTCTTTCGGGAGTAAATACACGCAATGCCCTGACAAACCAATAAAATGGTAGTAAAAAAGGCATTTTCTTTAAAATGGGATACTGAATAGACATATAAGAAACCGAGGGAAACAAAAACCTGATATTTTGCTTTTGCTTAGCCACAGAAGCATCTTCTTCATCAATCAATTTTAAAGAATCAACTATTTTGCGGTTTCCGTATATCCCTGCTCCTACTATATAATCGGTCAGATTCAGATCAGTCTCAGTCCACTCTTCTCCCGAAAACCATTTACTGATAAGTGTATATATCCGTTGTTCAAAATCAAAAAGACCGATTTCCTTTAAAATGCTCTTTGCCTTTGAATAGTCAAAATTATCAGGAGCATTTTTATGATAAACATAAAGATCTAAAACCGTTCTGACACCGCTTCCGTATCGAGAAAAATGCTTAGCCATATGAGCTACCATATATGCATAAAAATCTTCTTCACTCATAATAAACTCACTTGTTTCAGGTGAAGCTTTTACACTTTTTGAAAACATATCATCAAAATAACCGCTAAAATCCAACCTATTGTCAAATAAATATCTATGCATTTCAACTTCAACCATAGGAGGAACTCTGAAATTAATGGTAGTACCACCGTCAACATCAAACTGAAAATTATTAGCAAGCAAAATTTCTGTTATTTTACTATCCTCTGCATCGAACAGAATATCAATATCGCAGCTCGTGCGCATATCCGCAGAAGGATAGTATTTTCGCATACGGCTTCCTTTTAAAACAATATAGGGTATATTATTCTGATTTAACAAATTTTTGATTTTGTTAAGCTTATTTGATTGCTGAACATATTGGCAAAGATGTGTATAGGTATATTTCGAAAACTGCTCCTCTGTTTCGGGGACTAATTTTATTTTATTTTTTTGCAAGCCGTAATACACAATATTTGCGATAGAATGTTTTTTTGAAATGGTATAGAGATTTTCAAACTCTCCCTCATCCAAATTAATATTACACTCATAACCGAACAGTGCACTGCCCACAAGTGAAATCATGGATTTTACAATTTTTTCAGAATTGTATACCATTAAAATTTCCTCCATATCATCTTATTAACTATTCCCGTATAAGATTAGATTAGTTTAATGACCTTTGTAGAAACATTGTTATCCGAGTAAGACGGTACGGTTGAAGCGTTATTTCCGTCATCTCTCATAGAGGTTGCAAGCTCTACTGCCTGAAGCACCTCTTCTGTTGTGAGAGAACCGATGGTGAACACACCTTTATCCAAGGCTTCGGGTCTTTCGGATGAGGTTCTTACTGATACTGCAGGAAAACCGAAATATGCCGATTCTTCGGGCAAGGTACCGCTATCTGACACAACGCAAAAAGCATTTTGCTGTAATTTATTATAATCGAAAAAGCCCAATGGCTGATGCTTTATTACATGCGAATCAAACTTGAAATTTCTCTTTTCAATAAATTTCTGTGAGCGCGGATGGCAGGAATAAAGTATGGGCATATTATAATGCTTTGCCATTTCATTTACAGAATTCATAAGTGTAGTGAAATTTGCTTCGTTATCAACATTTTCTTCTCTGTGAGCAGATAACAATATATACTTTTTAGGTTCAAGATTCAGTTTTTCAAAAATATTACTGTTGTTTATATTATCAGTAAATTCCGAAAGCACCTCTGCCATAGGAGAGCCTACAACAAAAGTGTATTCAGGTTTTACACCGCTATCTAAAATATATCTTCTTGCATTTTCAGAATAGCAAAGGTTTATATCGCTTGTAACATCCACTATTCTTCTGATAACCTCTTCAGGAAGGTCTTCATCTTTACAACGGTTTCCTGCCTCCATATGGAATACAGGTATTTTCAAGTGTTTTGCAGAAATTACACAAAGGCAGGAATTAGTATCCCCCAAAACAAGAACAGCATCAGGCTTTTGAGACTGCATAAGCTCGTAGGATTTTGAGATAACATTTCCCATTGTTTGTCCTAAATTATCACCCACCACGCCTAATTAAAATCAGGCTCAGGCAATTTTAATTCTTCAAAAAAGACCTGATTAAGCTCATAATCGTAATTCTGACCTGTGTGCACCAAAATATGTTCAAAGTATTTTTCAGCATATTTAATAATTGCCGATAACTTAATTATTTCAGGCCTGGTGCCTACAATCGTCATCAATTTTAGTTTCTTCATTTATATAACCTCACAAATCGTAATGGGGATATAAATCCTTGTGTTCAAACATCCACTGCGCCATTTCTGACACCATTGTTTCATAATCTGGAACTGTCATTCCAAAATCGAATCGGGTGCGGATAAGTGTTTTATCAGCAATAAAACCATCAAAGGGTAGAATTTTTGTTTTACCACCTTTTAAATATTTGTTAAAAAGCCCCAATAAATCAAATTTGCTTATATTACAGTCCGGAACCATATTGTATAGCCCGTAAGCCTTTTCTTCAGCAGCTTTTTCCATAATTTTTGCAAGCTGTAGAGTGGTCATACCCGTCCACATTGCCTTGGTGTAACCCTTGATTTCACCGTTTTGCTTCATAAACCAATTTAAAAGGCCTATGCCCTCAGGGTTAATATCAGGGCCGACGATTGAGTTTCTAAGAGTTATGTTTTTATCATCCTCAAGCTCACCCAAAGCCTTGGTACGGTCATAAAAGGTTGTACCGTCACGCAAGGAATCCTCGGTGTAATTTCCACTAGCGCCCGAAAAAACACAATCGGTGCTCATATGGATTATTTGGGTAGTGCTATCATTAGTAACGTCAGCCAAAAAATGAGGCAAATATTAATTAATAAGAACCGCATTTTCCTTGTTGCTTTCTGCAAACTGATTTAAAACACCTACACAGTTAACCACAGAATCGTAATTCCCTTTTAATACGGTTTCCCCTAAAATATCCGTATTTCTGACATCACCGATAATCGAAGTTAAACCAGAAAGTTCTCTTCTTGCAAAGCCTGTAACATTATGGTCTTGTTCCTTAAGATAAAGAGATATCTGATGTCCAGCCATACCGGCAGAGCCTAAAATCAAAAATTTCATTTAAAATTCCTCATCATTAAATTTCAGATTTAATATAATCTAATTCAATCAGCTTTTTCTTTACCTCTTCAACATTAAGCAATTCTGTATTATTAGAATTAAATTCAGTAAGGGTGTTTCTGTCTGTGTCGCCTTTAATAAAATATTTATCATAATTAAGGTTTCTTTTGTCACATGGTACTCGATATAAATCGCCCATATCAATGGCATTGGCACATTCCTCGTTGGTAAGAAGGGTTTCATACATCTTCTCACAGTGGCGTATTCCAATAACCTTAATATCCTTTTTATCAGAACCAAAAAGCTCACAAACAGCTTCAGCTTGAGTTTTAATAGTGCAGGCAGGCGCTTTTTTAAATAAAATATCGCCTGAAGCACCGTGTTCAAAAGCAAACAGAACCAAATCCACCGCCTCGTCTAAAGACATAATAAATCTTGTCATATTCGGGTCTGTAATAGTGATTGGCTGACCGCTTTTTATTTGTTCTATCCAAAGCGGAATAACGCTGCCTCTTGAACACATAACGTTACCGTAACGTGTGCAGCAAATCTTGGTTTTTTAGTTGTACGGCTTTTAGCAACAACAACCTTTTCCATCAATGCCTTACTTGTGCCCATTGCATTAACGGGATAAGCCGTCTTATCGGTTGAAAGGCAAATAACGGCTTCTACGCCCTCTTCGATAGCGGCAGTCAAGACGTTATCTGTGCCGATTACGTTGGTTTTAACCGCCTCGATCGGGAAAAATTCACACGAAGGCACCTGCTTTAATGCAGCCGCGTGGAAAATATAATCAACGCCGTGCATAGCATTTTTTACCGATGCCAAATCTCTTACGTCACCGATATAAAACTGAATTTTTTCGGCAAGTTGCGGCATTTTAACCTGAAATTCGTGGCGCATATCATCCTGCTTTTTTTCGTCTCTTGAAAAAATACGAATTTCGCCTATATCGGTATCGAGGAAGCGGTTAAGCACCGCGTTACCGAACGAACCGGTACCACCGGTAATCATAAGGTTTTATTTGTAAAAAGACCCATTATTCTGCCTCCAAAATATCCGCTATGCGCTTGCAGGCAAAGCCGTCACCGTAAGGATTGCTTGCCTTTGACATCGCGTTATATTCTTCTTCGTTTTCTAATAATAACTTAAAGTTTTCATAAATTGTTTTTTCGTCCGTACCGACAAGCTTTAATGTGCCCGCCTTAATACCTTCGGGTCTTTCGGTTGTGTCACGCATAACCAAAACGGGTTTACCAAGCGAAGGAGCTTCCTCTTGTATTCCGCCACTATCAGTAAGAATCATATAGCTTTTTGAAAGGAAATTATGGAAATCCAAAACCTCTAACGGTTCAATAATGTGTATACGGTCACAGCCGCCCAATTCTTCCTCAGCCGCCTTGCGCACAACGGGATTCATATGAATAGGATAAATCGCCTTAACATCGCTGTTTTCATCCATAATTCTTCTGATTGCTCTGAACATATTGTGCATCGGCTCGCCAAGATTTTCTCTTCTGTGCGCGGTAATCACGATAAGACGGCTATCACTTGCCCACTCAAGCTCGGGGTGGGTGTAATCTTCTCTTACAGTAGTCTTAAGCGCGTCAATAGCGGTATTACCCGTAACGTATATGCTTTCGGGGTTTTTACCCTCTCTTAAAAGATTATTCTTGGAAAGCTCGGTGGGTGCAAAATTATATTTTGCAACAATGCCTACTGCCTGACGGTTAAATTCCTCGGGATAGGGCGAATAAATATCATAGGTGCGAAGACCTGCCTCAACGTGGCCTACCGGTATCTGCAAATAGAAACAAGCCAACGCCGTAACAAAGGTGGTCGAGGTGTCGCCGTGAACTAAAACCACGTCGGGCTTTACCTCCTCCAAAACCTCCTTTATTCTTAAAAGAATATTGGTTGTGATATCAAAAAGGGTTTGCTTATCCTTCATAATAGATAAGTCATAATCGGGTTTAACCGAGAACGCCTCTAAGACCTGATCAAGCATCTGACGGTGCTGACCGGTAACACAAACTACCGTATTAATATTTTTTCTGCCTTTAAGTTCGTTAACCAAGGGGCACATTTTTATAGCTTCGGGACGAGTACCGAAAACCAACATTACTGTTTTCATAATTCACACTACTTCTGTTTAAATTCTATAAACATCGGGCAAATCGCAAACCTTACGGGTATCAAGCACAACCTTGTTTGCCAATTTTGCCACGTTTTCCTTAATTTCGTTATGTCCTACCATAACTACAACCAAATCAACGTCATCAAGGAACTTGTCCAAATCGTGATACTGATTCTTAACTATATCCTTAGTAATAAAGGGATCGTAAACCTTAAGCGGTTCAGCCAAATGCTTTTCCTGGCACTTCAAAAGCTGAAGTGTGGGAGAATCGCGGAAGTCATCAACGTTTTCTTTATAGGTAAGACCGTAAAGGCCAACACGTGAAATGTCGGTAAGGCCCTTTTCCTTCATAATTTCGTAAACTCTTTCAAGCACAAATTCGGGCATACTGTCGTTAACCTTCATTGATTCCCAAATAACCTTTGTGAGGGAGGGGTAATCACCTACCAAGAACCAAGGGTCAACTGAAATACAGTGACCGCCAACACCGGGGCCGGGATTCAAGATATTTACACGAGGGTGCATATTGCAAATTTTAATAATTTCATATACGTCCATACCGTCGTAACGGCAGATTTTTGCAAGCTCGTTAGCGAAAGCAATATTAACTGCACGGAAGGTGTTTTCTACAACCTTTGTCATTTCTGCTGTCTTAATATCGGTTACAACGATATCGCCCTGACAGAAGGAAGCATAATATTCCTTAACCTTTTCACCGATAGCGGGATCATCCGCACCGATTGTACGGTTGTTATGTAAAAGCTCGTAAACCATATTGCCGGGGATAATTCTTTCGGGTGCATGTACAAGGTTAATATCTTCGCCAATTACAAAGCCGTTTTCTTCAATAATGGGGCGAACGAACTTATCAATTGTACCGGGAGAAACGGTTGATTCAATTACAACTGTTGCACCCTTGGGGCAAACACGCATTACTTCTTTAACTGCTGCATTAACGTAGCAAGCATCAATTTTTTTGCTGAATTCATCATAAGGGGTAGGAACCGATACAATATACATATCGGTAACCTGATATTCGGTAGAAAACTTGATGCCGCTCTTTAATGCTTCTTCAAAGAGTTCATCCAAGCCATCTTCTTTAAAGGTTGTTTTACCTGCGTTAAGGGTTGCAACCAATTCGGGATTATAGTCGGTGCCGACAACCTCCACCCCGTGAGAAGCCATCATAAGTGCTGTGGGAAGTCCAATGTAACCAAGACCAATTACGTTTACCATTTTTTATTCCTCCATATTTTTTAAATGTTTTTTACATAAATTCGGAAAATATTTTGCAACGTCTGAATGTAGCTCATATTCTTCGATATCTTCTATAATTTCAAACTTATTTTTTATCAAATCATCAACCAAACTTTTTATATGATGCTCATAAGTAGGTTCCGACTTTGAATAATGAATTAATATCTTTGGCTTTGTATTTAATTTACATTCATTTACTGCTGTTGGTAAAATTCTATTATATTCGTTTACCGCAGTATCTGAATGTGAGCCTGCCATTGCATCAAGAATAGGGTAATGCTCGGGCTTGCAAACCAAATAATCGCCAATATAATATTGTGGTGCACCGCTTAAAATAAGGTCAACACCTTCAGTTTTAAGTCCATAATAAAGCACCGCCGCACCGCCCTTACTGCTTCCCAAAAAGCACACCTTGTCCATTCCGTCCATATGCTTTTTCAAAAGCTCATTGACAAGCGGTGGTATAAAATATTCACCGTTTTCGCTTAAATAATATGCTCCTCGCTTTTTATATCCAAAATCATCTAGTATAAAAAGCTTGTTAATTTTTATATTCATAAAAGTAGAAACCATATTATACCCTGCAACTTTATTAGGCCCTGGAAATGCACTGAAAATCACAGCTAAACTTTTACTGTCTTCTGATGGAATATAAAGATATTTAATTGTTTTTCCATCCTTTACAAAGGTTTTTTCATTTTTAATTATATAGTTTGTAACCTTTAAATGCTTCAGTTTTAAAAAACATTTTTTTAAAAAAATAATCACTAATCTTATTCCCCCTTTTTAAAGCTTGAAGCAACCTTTTTAAAAAGTTGTAAAACTATTAAAAAAGTTTTTTTAAATTCTTCTGTTTTACAGAAGAATATTATCATCAAAGCATTTGGAACTAACACACATATTATTGCCTTGAAAAATATATTCAATATTAATGATTTGGTTGTTACAAAGGAGGATATATGATATGTAATCACTCCATTCGCACAGGTAAATAAAAACCATATAACAGATTTTATAAAATACTTTGTAGGCTTTTTATTAAAAATATGCTTATAAACTATATAAGGATCAAACCATACCTCTGTAAGTAATCGGGACAAAACTGTTGCGATAAAAACGCCAATTATCCCAATCCACTTCATAAAAATAACCGAAAGTATAATATTTAAAATTGCCATAATAAGCGGACGGTATTTACCTTGCACAAATAAACCGTGCGAAGTTCTGAAAGCCGATACAGGATTTATCATACCCTTTACATAAAACTCGAAACACAAAAAAAACAAAATAGGATATGCAACAATGTATTTTTCACCAAATGCCAATTTTATAAAATCAGGTGATAAAACAAATATTGAAATAGAGCAAAACATAAATATCCAAAAGCAAATAAATCTAAGCGTATCTAAAATTTTATGCTCGTATTCCGTATTATTTTCTGTTGATAGGTTTCCAACACTCGAGGTAACGGCAGAGAAAAACTGAATCACCATATCATATGTCTGCCTGATTATAAGTATCTGATTTGAAAGTAGACCAACCTGAGTAGTACTGCCCATATTAGAAATAACAATATTACTGGAACTATTCAAAGTTGTTCCTGCCACTTTATAAAGAGCCATTGCCCAAACATCGCGAAATATTTTTTTCCTTTCATCCGCGCTAAGCCTTGCATCCGATTTTCTTTTTATGAACGGATATTTTTTGTTAGCAATAAGCGAAATGATAATATTTTGAGATAGTGTTGCAATTATGCTGAATATAAGGTATGCATAATAGTTGCGCCAAATGGTCAAAAAAACTGCTATCGCCACGGTTTTACCTATTACAGCAAAGCTATGAATTGCGGAAGCAATATAATTATCCTGATTCGCATTTAAAAAAGTAGCTTTATATGCATACAAATATGATACCGCTGTATCTAAAACAAACAACAGAAAAATAACTGTAATATTTTCAGAAATGTCCGGAGCATCTTTCACAATGAAAGGTAATAGCGGACAGAACAAAATGCCTGCTATTATAACTATTGCCGTTATTGTTTTATAAGCATTCGCATAAAAATTAAGATAGGCATGAATTTTCTCATAATTTTTTTCAGCAATAGGCTTATACAAGTTATACGTAATAGCCGTTCCAATTCCCAATTCGGCAAAAGCCAATACGGTTAAAACCGAGGTGAAAAGGGCTGATATTCCGGCATACTGTTCGCCAAGTGTTCGAACAAATATTATTTGTATAGCAAGATTTGCTATTACCGTTACAACCTTTTGTATTATACCTATAGTAGTGTTAAGGGCTACTGCTTCAACTCTTGATTTATTCATATTAACTCCTATTAGGTTTTTACCTCCTTCCCAAGACATCCGTATTACATAAATGCTAGATCTTACTCATCCAAAACCTTATCTTATACTGAACCTTTTCTGATAAAGATTAATTTAAGCATCCTTAACCATCCGAAATGTTTCATTATTATTTTTCAACTCTTTGTGTATATTTTGCATTATTGCAATCATAGCAAAAAACAAGGGACAGAAACTATAACTGGTTGAAAATGTGAGTATTAAAAAACCTGTTGAAAAGAAGCATATTTCAAATAAGATAGTTGCATTAGGATTAGCTGTTCTGACCATAAATGTTTTAATAATAGAAACTATCAAAACAATTATAAGTATAGTACCAATTAAAATACCGTAATCACACCAAAATTCATAAAAAATATTGTGAGGATAATTTCCGTATTTATATCCGTATACACCTAAAAGATAACGAGTTGAACCCAAACCACTACCCCATGGTTTTTCCTTAATAACTTCTTTTGCGACCTCTAATATTTCGTTTCTACCGCTGTCGCTGAAAACATCGCCTCTGTTGGAATAAAAAACCAAACTTCCGGTAAAACCGTTTTCTTTTGCAATGCTGACAATTATATCTAAAATATCATCATATAATAACAAGAACATTATACCGCCAAAAAACAGAACAAAAATCCAAATTTTATTCTTTTTAATATTCAATAAAAGCTTATACAAAAAGCATAAAAAAGCGCATAATATAGGCCCTCTTCCACCAAAGAAAACCATTAAAAAGGTTATAAATACAATGGTAGCAATAATTTTACCATTATATTTTTCTTTGCACACAAAATAAATAAACGGAATAAGCAATCCGTAAGAAATACCTTGATAATTGATATAAACAGAGCGGTCAGGCAAATAGGTTGTACAAAATATTGCCAATGTTTGTGTTATGAGAATTACCACACTGAATTTTCCTAACATATCATAAAAATCTTCATAATTGCCTATCAACCGTACGGCAATATAAGTAGGTATACAATATAAAAACAATTTTTCAAAAACAGCTTCCCGGATAATATCTGCACCATCAACATTCAACTCGAGGGATAAAAAATACAAACCCGCAACAATAAGCGGCAATGCCAACACAGGCAAAACTATAGCTTGTTTCTTCAATATTAAATACAACAATAAAAACATACCCACTACTGTTAGAGCAATTGTAACATGATATATCTGTATACCTAACAGTTTTAATATCGAATGAGCAAGGTAATTAATATATTCAAAAAACATAATATAGCATATAGCAAAGGATTCCTTCTTTTCGCTACTATACTTCAAATTCATTTTAAAACCTCATTTACAACATTAAGGAGTAATTCTTTTTCTTTTTCTGCAGAATTATTTTTAACAAACTCAGCTAAGGCATCTGCATAACTATCCTTTTCTGTGTTCATTATTTTAAGTCCTGAAACAAAATCGTCGGTACACACACCTAAATTTTCTTCCGTTATAATTTTCTTTACAGTGGGATTTTCATTAGCGAGGATTGGCAAACCTATTCCTGCATATTCATAAATTTTATTTGGTGCACAGTATAGGTTATTATAGTCTGATGTGCCGTAATATAAATATCCAATATCAAAATTTATAAGAGCCGCTGAAAGTTTGGCATACGGTAGTGCTTTACAAATACATATATTCTTATTATTTAAAGAATCAATTTTTTTTGAAAGAGAATCATATGCAGGTCCATCGCCAATTAACATTAACTTATAATCTTTTCCGACTTGATTTACCGCATCGATTAATTTATCAAGTCTTCTCCCCGCAAGCATTCCACCTGCATAAACAACAGAGGTTGCCGTTATATCAAAAAACTCCAAATGTTCATTTTTAAAACTATCATCCAATATCTCAGGGAGATATGAAATATTCCTTATAACAGTTGGTTTATTATTTAACTTATGGTAATTAACCATTAGCTCAGCTCTTTTTTCTTCTGCACAAAAAACAAGATCTGACTTTTTGATACTCAAATGCTCATAATGATATTGAATACGGTCTACCACACTGTATTTTTGCCCTTCTTGATACATGAATAACTCATGAGCATCATATATATATTTACATTTCTTTCCATATATAGGTCTTAAAATCTCCATCGGTATTGCCGAAAAAATATCGTGACCATATATAATATCAGGTTTAATTTTTATACATTCAGTAATTGCACCGGTAATAAACTTGATATAGGTTGAATATCCACCTAACGAATTACAATTTTTTATAGGTATACTGGTTATTTTTGGTATGGAGATTTCTCCACATGCATAAATATATACATCATAGTTTTGACAAAGCGCAGTAGCAGCTCTCATAACTCGAGCATCCTTCTTTATCTCACTATAAACCATCATAAAGATTTTTTTCATTTAAATTTCTTCCTCTTCTGCATTTAGAACTTCTTCTAACCGCATACATAAGTCTTTTTGGGTCTGAAGTGCGTGTTTTATATATAACTCACACTTATTCTTGCTTTCTTCCACATTTCTTTCATGGTAAAATTTATATAATCGGTCTGCCATTCCTTCAAATTCCATTCCGTGCATCACAAAGCCAATGCCACACTGTTCTGCAATTTCTTGCATATATGTGTTTTCATAAACTAAAATTGGAATGTTTAACCGCACAGCGTAATATAACTTAATCGATAAAGCCGTATCAACATGCAAATTTCCATAACCATATAAATTATAAATTATATCTGCTTTTTTCAAGAAATCGACCGTTTCCGAAGGCATAAACCTACCGTGAAGATATACATTATTATATTTTTTTTGTTCAACATATTCACTCAGATTTTCAGCTCCTGAACCGATAAACAACAGTTCAAAACGATTATCATTTCCAAGTGCATCAAGCAGCGCATAAACATTTTCCAACCAACCGATTTGACCTATATACATAATTCGTATCGGTTCATCAGCGTTGCGAATAGTAGTTCGCGGCTCAATTTGTGAAAGCATCTCTGTATTGAAACTATGGAACATAATAAAATTTCCGGTATCAGGCAGAAATGTTCGAAAAGCGTCAGATGAGATCGTATTGAATGCCGCATTTTTATAAATCTTTTTTGTGATTAAGCGAATTGGCAAAAGTTTATCATATATATAGTCCCGCACATTAACACAATAACGCTCTTTATACTCTTTAGCAAAAATATCCGCAAACAGTATTGCAGTCACTTGATTCCATACAATTATAAAATCATATTTGTTTTCCGAAAGTACTTTTTTAACTAATTTTCTCATAGTTAAAAAATGAAAAACCTTAAAAATACTATTCTTTTTTGCAGTTTTATTAGCATCAAACTCATATATATTTTTTGCTGCATAACAAACATTTTCAGACTTTTTCTTCGCACAAATAATATCAAAGTCATATCCGCATTTTATAAAATGTTCAATATATACCGATAGAATAGTCATTCTTGACATATCAACACTACTGATTATGCAAATTCTTTTTTTATTCTGCATTTTTTCCATTCCCTTAAATTGTGTATTGCGGATATAATTCCTTATGTTCCTTAATCCATTGTGCAAGTTCGGCAACCATAACCTCATAATCCGGAATGATAAAATCAAAATCGAAACGAGTTCTCTTCAAAGACTTATCAGCATTGATGCCTTCAACGGGATGAATTATTACTTTATCATCTCTTAGGTAATGATTAAATAATCTGAGCAAATCATATTTTGAAATTGAATGATCCGGAACAGCATTATATAGTCCGCTTACTTTTTGCCTTGCAGCAGCTTCCATAGTCTTGGCAAGTTGGAATGTTGTTTGTCCCGTCCACATAGCCTTTGTAAAGCCATTGATTTCTCCGTTTTGCTTCATGAACCAATTCATTAATCCTATTCCATCGGGATTAATGTCGGGGCCAACTATGGAATTACGTAAAGTAAGGTTTTTATCATCTTCAAGTTCACCAAGAGCTTTGGAACGGTCATAGAAAGTTTCACCGTCTCTGAAATCATCCTCGGTATATTCACCGCGTTTACCGGAAAAAACACAATCAGTACTCATGTGTATAACTTGCGTGTCTGTGCCGAATGTAACCTCGGCCAGATAATGAGGAAAGTACGAATTCAAAAAACTTGCAAGTGCTTTATTATCCTCGGCAAATTGATTTAAAATACCGATACAATTTATTACACTGTCATATTTCCCCTCAGAAATTATGTCCCGAATCAGGTCAACATTTCTTGCATCTCCGGCAATGCCTTTAACATATCGGGGTTCTGATCGGTCAAAGCCGAACACTTCATGACCTTGTTCTTTCATGTACAGCGAAATCATATGTCCCGCCATACCGTTACAACCAAGAACCAGAAACTTCATATCAGCATTCACCCCCAAATAATTTCAACTTTTTAAGAAGTGTCTTCATTTCTTCAACAGACAATCTGTGTGTATTATGTGAATGATACTGATCTATGGAATTCAAATCAATATTACCCTTTTCTAAATTATCATAATTTAAATTTCTATTATCTGCTGAAATCCTGAAAAAGTCGCCCATATCACTTGCTCTGAGCATTTCTTCGGTTGTTACAAGAACTTCGTATAATTTTTCTCCGTGACGAGCACCAATCACCTTGTATCCAACATCCGAGGACGACAATTCAAGGACTGCTTGTGCTAGTGTTTCTATGGTTGCTGCAGGCGCTTTCTGAACAAATAAATCTCCCTGCTCACCATTTTGAAACGCAAAAAGCACAAGGTCAACAGCATCATTCAAGGTCATCATAAATCTTGTCATATCGGGGTTAGTAATTGTTAATGACTTTTTCTCAAGTATTTGTTCACAAAACAACGGGATTACCGAACCTCTTGAAGCCATAACATTACCATATCTCGTCAGACATAGAACCGGTCCGCCTTCAGGTATCTGCCTGGAGCGGGCAATAACATTTTTCTCCATTAAAGCCTTTGTCATTCCCATTGCATTTATTGGATATGCGGCTTTGTCTGTAGAAAGAAAAATTGCTTTTTTAACATCACATTCAATACAAGCATCAATAACATTATTTGAACCTAACACATTTGTTTTTACAGCTTCCATCGGATAAAATTCACAAGAAGGAACCTGTTTAAGAGCGGCAGCATGGAACACGTAATCTACGCCCTTAAAAGCTCCTGCTATGGAACCGTAATCCCGCACATCACCTATATAAAACTTTATCTTATCTACATATTCAGGATACTCAACTTGATACATATGACGCATCTCGTCCTGCTTTTTTTCATCTCGAGATACTATTCTTATTTCCTTAATAGAAGTTTTTAAGAATCGATTTACTATGGTATTTCCAAACGAACCTGTTCCTCCTGTTACAAGAAGAACCTTATCATCAAAGATCGACATTTTTATTTCCCCTTTTGCAATTCTTCAAATTTTTCCATCATTATTTTAATATTATTTTCGGCTGTATATCGTTCGTAAACATATTTTTTAGCATTCGCTTCATATGTATGTCTCAATTCATCATTATCAACTAGTTTACATATACTTTCCGCCAAAGCTTTACTATCTCCCAAAGGCGTTGATATGCCGACGCAGTTTTCGTTAATATCATTATAAAAAAATGAATCTTCTTCAACAGCAATAACAGGAACTCTACTGCAAGCCATTAAAGGAAGTATTTTACTTGGATATGAGTTTCTTATTACATCTTTTCTTAGTGGTACAATCTGAATTGTACAAGCCGAATAAACTTCAGCCAAACGTTCCAACGGCTGCCAAGGAATCAACTGAACATTTTCAATTTTTTCATCAATTATTCGTTTTTGTACCTTTTCTAAAAACAGTCCTTCACCCACTAACTGAAAAACAATATCTTTCCTATGTTTAAGAAGAACCGCTACATCCAACAAGGTATCAAAATCATAAGCAACTCCAATGCTACCCGCATACTGTATATACTTTTTGGACTTATCCATATTAAATTCTTTTGCAAAAGAATTATGCTCAAACTCTACCTCTTTGATTGTTTTATCATCAAACCAATTGGGTATTACATCAATTTTTTCTTTATCCACTTTCAAAGAAATCAAAGTTCTTTTTGTATCTTCAGTTAAAGTGAAAAATTTAGTGCTTGTTTTGTAAATGATTTTTTGCAAGAGGCAAAATGTATCATAAACAAATTTTGATTTAATACTACCGTTTGTATATGCTTCACCGGGGAAAATATCGTAAATATTAAAAATAACATTCTTCTTATATTTATTTAAAAGCAAAGCTGCGAACGGTGATGTATAGTGGGAATGATGAATAACCACATCAACATCCCGAATATGATTTTTCCATCTTTTATGGGCATCAAACTCATATTTTATACCCGACAAATATCTTTTTACAAAACTTCCACGCGCAATATTAGGGCGCTGAATAATATCATATGAAAAATTCGCTCTGCCCTGTAATACTTCGGGGATATCAGGGAATGTACCAACTGAATGGCTTTCAACCAAATATACTTCATTACCTGATTCTAAAAATGTATCCAACATTTTTAACACCAAGTGATTTGATCCATTAGGCGTATCAAAGCCAAAATCAATTAAATACATTATCTTCATCGTAAGTCACCTGCAAAAAACTATTTTAAAACTGTTACATTAAAGAGAAATATTATCATAAGACTCAAACTCGCCAACTATTTGATAATCAAATTCCATTTTTGACATTTCTGTGTCATAATAATATGTACCAAACATTTTGTTTAATGGTTGTAAAAATAATGCTCCAATATAAACAAATACATTTAACCATTTACAAATATATATCTTATGATTATATTTATCAGCAAAATGGCGTACTATTTCAACTGTATCCGCCAATTCGCGATTTTGCGGATAGAATGTACCTGACATTTCTCGCAAAATCACCTGTTTGACAAACTCTGCTAAATTATCAATATAAAGCATACTGCGCAAATTATGAAATTCAGGAAAAATAGGAGTTAGGGTAGCTAATTTACACAGGCGCATAAAATTTCCTTTACAATCAGGACCATATATCATCGGAGGACGAAGCAATACCACTTTAAACGAAGCATCCTCCAAAGCCTTTAAACCAATTTCTGCTTGTAGCTTGCTGTCACCATAAAAGCCATTAGGTTCAGGTTCAGAATCCATATTCAAAATTTGTGTTTTTAAAGATTTACTCTCATTAAACACAATCATACTGCTCATAAACACAAACTGCTTAATCCCACATTGCTTGGCATGACGTGCAATCTCTAAAGTTAAATCTGTGTTGACTTTACGGTATAACGGCTCCATAGACGGTTTAGCATTAACATGAGCAATTCCTGCAACATGAAACACCGAATCATACTGTGTGAAATCAGATTTTTTCCAATTATCGTCAAAAGTATCCACAGTATCTACCTGAAATTCTTCCGGTGATTTTTTTAGCCAACTTTCAATATTGGTTCCAACATAAGAATTAGCTCCGGTGATCAATACTCTTTTCATTGCTTTTCCCTTCATGAAAACATTTCTAAATATCTTCTCTTCATCTTCACGCCATATTTTATCTGTATATCAGGCAACTCCTCACCCAACAGATGTTTAATTCTTAAATATGGCAAATTTAATCCGCCCTCTTTAAAAATGCGCATCGTAGCCGCAATGCGCGGATTAACTTCCATCAATACAGGATGACCGTTAGCATCATTCTTGAAATCCAGATCGGCACTGCCGGTGAACCCAAGAGCTTTAATTACCTTTTCAGCAATTTCATACGCCTCGGGATTATCTTTCAATTCGCCGACTTGAGGAATACTATGCAGATTCACTGTGCTTTCCCGATAAGCCATATATATTATTTTGCCATTCTCTGCAATCAAATCAACAGAGCCTTCTATACCGGGCAAATATTCCATCGCCATCATTTCCGGCATATTATCTTTTTCCTTCAATGTTGCAAGTAGCTCATCCATTGTTGTATAGAAAGAATTGGGCTTTTCACCAAACAGAATATCGAATCTTGAAACGCCGGGTTTCACAATACGAATTCCGCGACTACCGCTCAGTTCGGTCGCCTTTACACACACCGCATTTTCCGGATATCCGCACTCTTTACATGCAGGTATCAACTCATCTGCTGTTCTGACAGGTGCAAATTTAGGAGCCGAAAGCCCTTGTTCTTTTAAAAATTCATAAAATTTATACTTATTAGTTGTAATTTCAACACTATATCTGTCAGAAACAGAAATCTTTGTTCCAATTGCTTCAAATTCGGCTTTTCGATCAATCAAAGGTAACAACTCGGCAGACATAAACGGTAGAACAACATCAACATTCTCTTTCTTGCATATATCAAGCAAACAATCTATATAGGTGGGATCTGTGGCTCTGGGAACCTGATAAATTGCATCAACCAGTTGCAACACTGTCTGATCCAATCCCATATCAACCCCTACAACACGGATGTTTCTCTCGCCGTTATTCTTCAAACAATCAGCTAATCCCGGCATAAACTGTGCGCCACAAGCTGATACTAATACAGTTAAATCTTTCATAATGTATTCACCTTAAAATGTGTACGTAAGGAAAATATCATCCATTGTTTCCGCACGTTTAAGAAGTGTTACCTGATCGTCTTGGTTTATTTGAACCATTGCGCAGTTTGGAAGAATAAATGGCGGTTTAAACACATTGCTGTAACTTCCCACATTTCTGAATTGCACATAATCTCCCACAGCCAACTCACCATTAAAACCTTCGTAAATATGATCATGTTCCAAACAAGTATATCCCACAAAAGTAGCATCTTCCAGTTTCGTTAACGAAGCGCCATTGTGATAAACGCTGATGGGAAGATTCTTAAGATGACAAATATCACCCATATTTCCACCGCAACAGTCAAATGTGACATAACTCTTTTCTTTTACTTTTTTTATGGTTTTAACACTACCGATAAATGACATACATCCCGAAATCAAGGTTGTCCCGGGTTCTGTGTAAAGTTCGGGTTGCACCTCGATTGGGAGATTGCCGTATTTTTCTCTCATCGCCGTAGCAACTACCAAAGCATAGTCTTCAAATGTAGGAATATCTCCTCCGAACTGTGCCGCAAGTCCGGGCTCCATCACCGAGTTCATACCACTGCCAAGGTCGATAAATTCCGGAATACTGTGAAAATAGCGATCAACAAGTTTGAACATAATGCGTACACGGTTTTTCCAAGCCTCAATGCTTCTTGATCTACCTATATGACAGTGCAGACCAACAACACGAATATTCGGCATTGAATCTGCCATCAAAAAGGCTTGATCAAGTTCCGAATCTTCTTTTTCTTTCTCATAAGCATCAACGCCGAAACGGGAAATAAAACCCTGACCTATATCAATATTGACACGAAATGCCAAACGAATATTACAATCAAGATTTGCTGCCGCAAACTCCAGAACCGTCTTCATTTCATCAAGACTATCAATATTTGCAACGCCGCCACACTTCAAATGCTCAAACAATCCCTCTCCTTTTACAGGACCGTTATACACTATATGTCGGTTATCATAACCTATTTTTTTTGCGAGAAGATATTCCATTTCTGAAACAACTTCAGCCAGTCCCCCCAACTCTTTTACAATTTTGCATATACCGGGAGTATAATTAGTTTTATATGAATAAGCAATATTATATTTGGGATATATAGAACGAAAAACATGCAATAGATTCAAATAATTGTTTCTGAACTCATTTTCGTGAAAAACATACAGTGGTGAACCGTATTCACTCACCAATGCATCTACTTTTTCTTTATTTAGTTGACAGTTCATTTATTGCCTTCTCCTTTGTTTTTTCCGTCGCACGGTATTCATTCAAATGCGGACGGTTTTCTGAGCCGTAATTACCTGTAACTCGCTTGAAAAGTATTTTAAATGTAGCAATGATAATTTTTATATCTAATACAAACGAAACATTCCGGGCGTAATACACATCATATTTAAATTGGGTTTCCCAATCAGGAGTTGTTTCACCGCATAAGCCATCAGGTGGAATTAACCCACCCCTCACACTGTGTCGAATTTTTTCATCTTCATGAAAATACGGACCGTAATATGTAGGCAATGGTCTCGGACCGACGAAAGACATATCTCCCTTCAATATCATAAACAATTCGGGAAGTTCATCCAATGAAGACGATCTTAATGCATCGCCAAATTTCGTATGTCTTTTTTCTTCAGGTAGCAACTCACCGTTTTGATCTTTGGCATCCGTCATTGATCTGAATTTAGACAGCTTGAAAATTTTCTCGTCCTTTCCAATCCGCTCCTGGGTAAACGAAATTGGTTTGCCCATAGAAATGCGTACAGCGATAGCAATGATCAAAAAAACAGGTGCAAGAACAATTATTGCTATTAAAGATAAAACAATATCAAAAAATCTTTTTATACAACAACTGTACATTATCAATTTCTCCAAAAAACACATTCAAACACTTCTGCATAATTACATCCTGCCTGCACACCTCTATAGGCAGCAAGTCCGCGTATAGCCTCTTCTGAACGGGGATGGGGATAATCACGCATTACACCCTTATATGCTGACAATGCTTGTAATTTTATATCTATACCCTCGTGACCAACCTCTACAAAATAATTGGGGGTAAAACGATTAACGGAAGAATCCAAAGACCATTCTGTTGAGGATAAAACCTCCATATAGAGAAATAATTTTAAAGCGGGAATTCCGTCCTTGCGCTGAAACAATCTTGATGCTGCTTGTGCGGCATAACTAGTCATTACATGGTCATTATTCGTATCGGACGGGTGATGTGTAATAATTGTGTCTGCACCGAAATCCTCAATACATTTTTCAATAAATTGAACAAGTTCCAAATGCGGTACCGTATTCATGCGAATATTCGGAAAATCTGCAGCATAACACTTACTTACTCCCAGAATACTCGTTGCATATTCTTGATCCTCTGTCAATGTTGCAGAAATATTTGCACGCGCTGATGCGTGATTTGCCATAGTACACACAGCAACCTTGTGTCCTTCACAAACCAATTTATGTATCGTTGCCCCTGCGCCCAATACCTCGTCATCAGGATGTGCCACAACTATCAAGCAATTCATAAATTTATCTCCCTCATTTATCTTCTCTGAACCTTTTAAACTCAATCGTGATATTAACAAAAAATCTACATATGTAATTGCATACGCTATAATTATACCACACCATTTATACAAATTCAAGTTGAATAATAACTTTTTATAATATTTAAATATTATAATATAATACCCATAAATAAAGGAGGCCGAATGGCCTCCTTTACTCATGATTACTCTTTTTAAACCGACTTGAATATATACTTTCCTCGCATAAAATAGGAGTTATTAGCAGTCAAATTCGAATATTTAATTAAATATGTATATCCCTTTAATGCTCCCGAATTCGTCCACATCGCTTCATCCCCGTCGTACATTGAACGATTACCCAAATCATAAGTTGGGTCTAAAAGCATAATAATACGGTCTTTATCCTTTTCTGCTATAAGTCCGTTTGCGGTTCTGTTTCCCGATTTGGTATATACCTTTGTTGAAATATCTATTTCATTTCGGTTCGTTGCAGCAATGTATTTCATTTTTCCGTTATACAGGTCGCCAAATGAACATTGCAAACCGTACCAACTTTCCACATAAATATCCTCAAGAGGAATAATTTCTACATGTGAATTCCATTCAAAACCATCAAATACCAGTTCGTGTATTTCTTTTAAAACCTCTCGTCCGCTTCCGTCAGCCTTAGTGGTATTATAAGCCTGTACCATATTGCTCCAGCATATCTTAAGTTGACTGCAATATCCACTAAATTTTCCGATTCCGTCAGAAATTTTACGATTATCAGCATAGAAATTCAATGAAATTGTTCTCGCAGTTGGTGTTCCGCCCGAACCTGTATTTGTATATTCGTGATTTCCGCCTGTTAAATACTGACTATTTGGATTATCGCCGTCTATGTTTGTAACCGCCCTTACCCTGAATGGCGAATGCCAATCGGTATAAGTTTTTAAAACCGTTGTTCCTGCTGTTTGATTGCCGACAAAAGAAGAATTGTTGTTAATCTTTAAAAATTGGAAAAAGTCAAAAAGATTATTTCCACCTTTTTTCTTTAATTGCACACACAAATCCTGAGTTTCGTTGTATTTTGAAACAACTGAAATGATATCGTCTGTTATTTCATAATAAATTTTACTTGCACTGTTTAACATACTTTTTGTGGTATCGTCTAAATTTTCATAACAAATATCCGGTTGCCAATATTCCGTTCCCTCTGTTGCTGAATTACCCTTTTCAATCTTAAGCCCTGACAAAAAATCCTCTAAATTTACCGCGCTATCATTTGTCAAATTATAACAATTAACCGCAATATATTTCGCGCCTTCTCCTGCAACGATAGTTACACTGTAATCCTCTGCGGTGCCAAGGTAATACCCATTATGCTGTACACCTGAAACATTTGGCTCCTCAACAGTACTATAAGCATAAAATCTTGTTGTAAGATGCTTTCTGCTTACGGTATATTCACCGCCGCCGTCACAAGGAACATAAAATGTTAAATTAGGTGAACCGCTATTAACCACTAAATCTAAACCGGCAAAATATCCGTGTACTATATTAGGATTTTCAGCATCAAATAACTGGGTTGTTCGTTTTTTGAATGAAAGCTTATCCGGAGTGATTACTGTGTTTTCCAAAGCCTCCGCAACTGCCGTTCCGCTCTGAGCATTAGCGCTTTCGGGATTATAGGTCTGGTCGATATTTTCTATTATTCCAGGTTCACCCTTATCCCCCTTTTCTCCTCGGATACCTTGTTCGCCTCTTTCACCCTTTTCTCCTTGGATACCTTGTGGACCGATATCACCTTTATCACCCTTATCGCCTTTTATACCTTGGATACCTTGATCGCCTTTATCACCTTTTTCGCCTTTAAAAACTCCATTATCAGCATCATTACGAACCGATTCGGCAATTTCCTTGGTACTGCTTGTAAGATTTATAAGTTGCTGATACTCTGTAGGTGTAGGCTCTTTTGGCTCATCTCCCGCAGCATATCCACTCTGAAGCACAGGAACCTCTACCTGTGTGGTTGTAGCAATGCTATCACCAAACACGCCAAAAACAGACAAATAAAAACGTGGTGACTTAATTACCTCATAAGGTATATAACATTCATTGTCATTAAGGCATAACGGATTATCCGCTTCAAGAACAACATTGAGTATTTCTCCGTCTTCAGTTTTAAAAACTGCTGTTTTTGTGTAACCGTTCCAACTATCAGGAAATGTGAATTTCACGGTATCGAATTTAACGCTATCTGAAACGGTTAAATTTTCAATAAATAGTTTTTTATCATAAATATTCGCTTTTATCATATTTTTTCTCCTTTCATTTTTGAGCCTGTGTATTTCTTCCCTCCTTTCTTATACAGACCCTCCATATCATATAAAGAGAAAAAGCATTAAAAATGTAAACCCTATTAATAAAAATTTTCACACAACCATATCGTCATATGATTAATTATCGAGTTTATCATATAGCAAAAAATAACAATTCAACTTATTAGATATTTATATACAAATACTGTTTCATTTATAACTATTCATATTATCTTCCATACAAATCGTTCCATATTGTTACTGCTATATGTACTGTACTTTTGCTGATTTTAAAAACCTTTGCTGTGGCTCGGACAGTTGCTCCTGTATCCAATATATATTCCCCTAACACTACCGCTCTGTCAGTCGCAAGTTCCCTCATACAATCAACTCCTAAAAGGACTATTTAATTGTATGCTTTTTTAAATCAGAATATTACTTTTAATCAAGCTTATTTATTTATGCTAAAGTAAGCGCCGCCATAAGTATATATTTTTGTGGATAACAATTTTATTTTTCCAATTCTCTTAAGAATTCTACTGCTGTTTTTATATCCGCAAAGGGATTATTTCCAACCTCACGTTCAATAGTCAAATAACCCTTATATCCGATTCTTTCAAGAGCATCTAAATATTCCTTATATGGCACACTGCCCTGACCTAACGGTACTTCACTAAATAATACCTGGTTTTTTAATTCCTCAGGCATAGGGTGTAAGGCTTTGTAAATATACTCAGGATTACAATCCTTATACTTTATGCCGTCCTTAGCGTGGGTATGAACTATATATCTTGAAAGATTATCAACTGCTTTTACAGGGTTATCTCCTGTAACCATTACAAGGTTTGCAGGATCTAAGTTAACTGCAACACCTGTTGAATTTAGACTGTCTAAAAAGCTTTTTAATGTTGCAGAAGTTTCAGGTCCTGTTTCCACCGCAAAATGAGCATCAAGTGAATCAGCAAATTCCGCTAGCTGAGCACAAGCCTCCTGCATAATGTTATATCTTTCATGACTCGTGTCAGAAGGAACAACACCAATATGTGTTGTTACTATATTGGTACCCAGTTCCTTTGCAAGATAGATTACTCTTTTGGATTTATCAATAAGCTCGGGATTTCTTTTGGGATCAGCAAAACCTATACCGAAATCGCCGCACAAGGCTGAAATTTCAAGCCCGCCATCATTTAACATTGAAAGCAATTCCCGTCTTTTGTCTCCGGTCATATTCTCTGCCGCAAATTCACCTGTAGTTGAAAAAATCTGGACGCCGTCAAGTCCTAAATTTGAAGCCGCTTTAATAGCATCTCTTGTCGGCATTTTAAAGGACTCAAGCAAAGCACCTAGTTTAAATCTTCTCATAAAACCATCTCCACTGTGCACACCTGTGCTTTTTTATACTGTATATTTTCAAATTGTATCACCACTGGATTTTAAAGTAAATACATTTATAAGAAATTTTATATATTTTTGCAAAACAAAAGCATATGGCCGCAAAATTTAACACACTCTCGTTTAGTTTTCTTTGAGCTTTATAATTTCAAAAGGAAGCATTATCTTTTCGGCGTAATATCATACAAGCTAATCATCATATTTTTAATTGGAGGGGAATGAAATGAAATTTTTGATAATAACAAGAAAGCATTTAATGCTCGGCATTTGCCTTACATTAACGTTAGCCGTAGCAATAATAGGCTCTGTGAGTGCTTATGCCAACAGCCAAAGACTTTTACCCATTTACTGCGTAGAAACCGATAAAAAGCAGGCGGCAATAAGCTTTGATGCCGCTTGGGGTAACAGTAAAAAGGTACAAAATAATATATGGTAAAGCCTGTATATTCCATTCGGTTTATACAGGCTTTTAAATTATAATTCACAATTAAATATTATTTCTTCATCCTCTTCGGATGCTTCTTTAAAAGTTTCTATTATTTTCAAAACGCTTTCTCTTAAATTTTCTGCCGCTTGGGTTTCGGGGTTAAATGTTACTGTTATTGTAACGGGGGTCTCTATAAAACCTGTCAGCATGTCCCACAAAGCATCTAAATTGTTCCCATACCACTCGGGCAATTCTAATTTTTCTCTGATTTCATTGTGTAAATCCAATGGATACTTACATTCTGAAAAATCAATAACAATAATTTTCATATTGTCCTCCTAACATATTTGATTAAATGTAAAATAATGGTCGTAAGTAACAAACACTAATCCATCATTCGAGTAAAGAATTCTAGAACTATTTCGTATTCCACCAGTATAATTTATATCGGCTTCATACCATATTCTACCATCAACAGATGGTAATTTACCATCCTTGTTTCTGTAAATATCTCCACCAATAACGACTTTGTCTGTCACTTGATGTAAATTCATTAAAATCGGTTTCCAACCAAGTTTTTTCGCTTTCTTTTTGGTAAGATATTGCGTTGGTAAAGAGTTCCCATTATGAAGCAAAACATCTATACCATTATTACCCTCAAATGTAGCGGTTCCTTTTTTGACTGATTCAGACCATATTACCGTGCAAGCACAATTTTCGTGTAGCTTAGGAAATCTCGGTGGCGCATCTTCGGGTAAATATAGTTTACCATGCAAATCAAAACAAGGTTTGCAAGTTGAAGGCGAAAGCATACAAATCCAAACCTTATATTTCTTGTCTTCATAAAATTGAGGATTGAATTTTATTCCCTTTATACCTGCAACAATCATATCACCTAATAAACTCATTAAAAATATCACCTCCCTTTTGAATATTATAACAAAAGAAAAAGCGACATTCACCGACATAATTATAATGATTATAGAATGTCGAAACAATAAAAAGTGTTTCGACAAGCCGATTTTATCGGCTTTAGCAAAATTAAATTTGCGGAAATTTAATTTTGCCTATATTCATTGCAATGTACATAGACAAATTTTCAAAGAAAATTTGTAACCAAATCAAAGATTTGGTATCGAAATAGTGTGAATTTGCACTATTTCGAATTTCTATAACCATTATAATACGAATATAAGAAATAAGCAATTAAAATAATTAAATATAATACTGTACGAGCATCTTGGCATATAAAATACAGAGGTGCTTTTTATGAAATTTTTTATTATCACTAGGAAACATTTAATGTTAATGTTGGGTTTTGTTGTGGCGGTTGTGGTGGCGATTATAGGATCTGTAAACATATTTGCCGACAATCAGCGATTATTGCCGATTTACTGTGTTGAAACCGATAAAAAACAGGTTGCAATTTCTTTCGATGCGGCTTGGGGTAACGACGATACCCAGCAGCTTATTGATATTTTGAAAGAATACGATGTACCTGCAACATTTTTTGTCGTAGGCGCTTGGGTAGATAAATATCCCGAGTCTGTAAAAGCTCTCAATGACGCAGGTCATCAGATACAAAACCACTCGAACACACACCCGCATTTGCCGCAGCTTTCAAAAACACAAATGAAAGACGAAATCGAAAGCTGCAATAAAAAAATTGAGGCTATCACAGGCAAATGCCCTACCCTGCTCCGCCCACCCTACGGCGACTATGACAACGCTCTCATCGAGGTTATGGATGAGCTTAATATGAAAACGATTCAATGGGATGTTGATTCTCTTGATTGGAAAGACACCGCCACACCCGAGAATATTTGCCAAAGGGTAACGAGCAAGGTTAAAAACGGCAGTATTGTCCTTTTCCACAACGATGCCGACCACACCCCCGCCGCTCTGCCCAATATCCTAAAATGTCTTAAAGACGAGGGGTATGAGTTTGTGTTTATAAGCGATTTAATCTACAAAGAAAACTATGAAATCAAGCATGACGGAACGCAGTGTAAAATATCTGAATAGATATTTTACAGCGATATAAATACTTTGAGGGATTTTCGATATGCCTAACGACACGATATAAGGCTTCGCCTTACGATATGCCCTACGGGCATGAACGAGGGATTTATATCATATCGCGTTTACCATGAGGTAAACATATCGCTTTTGCAAAGCAGAAATATCGCATTGCGTAGCAATATATCGCAAAAAGACGGCGAATAATCGCCGTCTTTTTGAAGTAATAGGTAATAAGTAATAGTGAAGCGGTGTGGTATGCTTTGCACAAATGTAAATATTTATATTGTAGGGTGCGGCGATTTTCGCGCACCGCAATAACGGTATCTCGCAAGCGCCATACCCTACACATTGTTTATTTTTATCTTTTCCCGATTTCCCAAAAGCTTACTGCCGCAGCCGCGGCGACATTAAGCGAATCCACACCGTGATACATAGGTATTTTTACAGTGTAATCGCAAGCATTAATTGTGGCTTGGCTTAAACCGTCGCCCTCAGCGCCCAGGAACAACGAGAGCTTTTCACTTTTATTTAAAATCGG
>JBGVRU010000028.1:0-43702 GCA_045128715.1 Acutalibacteraceae bacterium
TTTCGGCAAATACATTTGCCGCTTGTCAATAATATTGACAAGCAACTTATGATTTCATTAAGGTTGGAATTTGCATTTAATGCAAATTGTATGTGTTTTCACATACTGAAACACCTTGTGTTTCACCAACCGTTAATATAACGGTTATAGCAGGTTGAAATATAGAAAAATTGTTTGTATTTATTATAACATGATTTAAGCAAACTTTCAACTAAGATTTTCGGTTTCACTCCGCACTTTAATTCTGCATATATTGGATTGAGGTGAAAAAATATGGCTTTATTCTGTTATGATAACCAACGTAATTGCTTAGCAGCAGCCGTAATCGCAAGTGTGATTGTTGGTGTTGTTACTGCATTTTTAAGCTTTGCCGCAGTTATAACTGTCACCCCTGTATTTTTATGGGTAGTATTAGGTATTGCTGTGGGCTTTTTAGGTTTAGCTTTGGCATCAGCGTCTTTGATTCAGGGTACGGTCCCTTGCAGAAGCTTTTGTCCCACTCTTTCGGCGCTGCTAATAGGTATATTAGGTACTGTTTTGCTTGCAGTTATTCTTTTGGCAATCAGCTTTGCCGCAACCAGCTTGCTCAGTGCAATAATTACAGGCGCTTTACTCTTCTTCTTCTCGCTTATCCTAACAGCAGCTGCCTGTCTTGTAAGATGTATTGTAAATTGCAATAACTAAAACTAAAGAGGCTTCCACACTTCTTCTTAGTGATGGAGCCTCTTTAGTTTTATCCGCAAAACCTTGTGAATATCCGCTTTTGACAATCTTCTGGGGAATAGTTCCAGTCCTCCATACGGTCTCCATGATAAAAATATTTTATTGCGGGTGAATAACCGTTATCAAAGCTGTCAATAATAATAAGTTTTATCTTCATTTTCTCTCTTATAATACTTTTTATATAAATGCTTGCCTGTTGACCTACCCTCACACCGTCTCTTGGCTCGGCAAGACCTGCAAGATTAGGTGTTATTTCCACAAATACGCCGTAATTTTCAATGCTTCTTATCACTCCGGTTACCGTCTGTCCGGAGGAAAACTGCGCGGCATTCTCCTCCCAAGTACCTAAAAGCTCTTTGTGGGAAAGGGTTATCTTACCGTCGGAGTCGATGCTTTTTATAACAACCCTTATGTTTTCATCCACATAAAACCTATCTCTCGGGTGCGATATTCTTGACACAGAAATGGTATCTATCGGAAGCAACGCTATATTTCCGCATCCTATGTCACAAAAAGCGCCGAAGGACTCCAAATGAGTTATTTTGGCATCTATAATATCGCCGCCGCTTTTATTATTTATTATATACTCGCGGCAAAGCTCCTGAGCACGTCTTCGCGACAGCAAAGCATAGGGCTTACCGCCCGCATCCATACATATTGATTCCGCCACAAAGCAAACTGATTTTCCTACTCTGGAAATAAGGGCAATGTCTCTTGTACTGCCGTCGGCTATGCCCATAGCTCCCTCTGTTCTGGGGATAAGCCCTTTCATACATCCAAGGTCTACCACTAAATTATGCGAAGCATCGCACATCAGCACAGGGGCTTCAAGTACTCTGCCATCGGATATCGCCTCTGCGATATAAGCCGTTGTGAATTCTTTTGTTTTCTGTTTAGTTCCAAACCATCCTTCAGGATAAAAACCATTCATATTTTATCACCTTTCTTTTAGAACAGAGCAAAAGCTCCGCTTTCTTCTTCATTAGATTATATGACACTAAGGTTAAAAAAATGATAGAAATATGTAGTAATTAAAATTTTATTTTTTTATTCACCAATATTTAGCGTGTTGCTTTGTACTCTTCGCCTTTTCACTATCAATGTTTGAAGTCACGCCGCTAAACAACCGTTATAACTAATCACCTAAAAAATCAGTCTATTGCAATAATAAAAAACAAAAAAGCCTTGTAAATATTTTTTCAAAAAACATTTACAAGGCTTTTATTTTAAGCTGTGGTGGAGCTTCGCCACTCAATTCCAAACCTTTCGGTCAAACCGCTAATTTAGGATTAGAACAAGACCTTAATACAGATTGGGTGTCGAGCCCCTCGACTGGTGGAGATAAGCGGGATCGAACCGCTGACCTCTTGAATGCCATTCAAGCGCTCTCCCAGCTGAGCTATACCCCCGAATGATGATATATTAACATATAAGCTATAATTTTTCAAGTATTTTTTGAAATTCCCTAAAAATTTACTTGACATAACCAAAAAAAAGGATATAATAAATAATGCTGTGTATCAGCAAAACAAAACATTGGGGAATTGTGTAACGGTAGCACGACAGACTCTGACTCTGTTTGTTGGGGTTCGAATCCCTATTCCCCAGCCAAAAAATTCGACTTGTTTCGACAAGTCGAATTTTTTTATCCATTGCGAAAGCAATGGTATATCATCATGCGTTAGCGTGTATATTATCAAGGGCGGTAAGACTGCCCTTGTATTTCATCACACCTTTAGGTGTGTATCAAACAACCTTTCGCAATGATGATATGCAACGGTTAACACCGTTGATAAGATACAAAACTGCGTTTTGATGATATACAATGCTTCGCATTGATTTGTTTGTAAATTTATGCTATAATCGCCATAAAGGAAGTGAAATTATGCCCAAGAATTATTTGCTTATTTATTCAGAACAATTAGCAACAGATATTGAATTGCTATGTGAAAATATAAAAGCACCGTCTAATACAATTTTTCAAATTCGTAAAAGTTCGAGCAGTGTTTATGCAAATATTCGTGAGGCTAATTACGGGCAAAGTAAGGCAGATATGCTTTCGAAATTTGAGATTGCATTAAAAGAATGTAGTGAAACTGAAGGTTGGTTACAACTGTTATTTAATACATACAATATTGATGAAGATATATTTAAAAAGAATAGAAACCTTTGTGGTCGCATAAGGCGATTATTGATTTCGAGTTGTAAGACTTTAAAAGAGCATATATAAATATAATTTAATCAAAATTAAAAAATTCAAATAAATGTTTTAGAAAAAATACCATATTCTCGCTCTATGTCCTGTTATTCTAATCATAAATATAATATAATTCCCATAAGGAGATGATGATATGGACCAAGAAAAAATCGGAAAATTTATTGCTTGTTGTAGAAAAGAATGCAATTTAACACAAGAACAGGTTGCTGAAAAGTTGGGAGTTAGCAATAAAACGGTGTCTCGTTGGGAAAACGGAAACGGTCTTCCAGATGTGTCGTTGCTACAACCGTTGTGTGGATTACTTAATATATCCGTCAACGAATTATTATTAGGCGAAAAAATACCAGAAAACAATTACCGTAAAAAAGTTGAAGAAAATACTATCCGCATTTTAGAAGAGTGCCGCTTCTCACTTGAAAGTGGTCGATATTTTGAAAAAACCGAGGAAACAATAAATTTAAGCTTTTTTGGTATTGTAGCGATAGTATTTATAATATTAAAATTGACAGGCACAATAACTTGGTCTTGGTTATGGGTTTTATCGCCTTTGTGGATTGGTTTGATTTTATGTGCGGTTATAGTTGCCGTTGTACTAATCATTATGAAAATCGTTATGAAAAATAAGAATTGGCAAAAATACATCTGGAAAATGCCTAGAATAAAAATTAAATTTTTTTAAGCATTGTATATTTCAAATATTGAATTGCTACAACACGAAAACATATAGGGGTTCGAACATATGGATCAAAAATTCAAAAGGAATTGAATTTGTGCTCCCTTTCCAGAAAAACCGACTTGTTTCGACAAGTCGGTTTTTCAGTTATATTCGCATTTCGGCAAGTTATATTGCTTCGCAGTTATATTTGGACTTCGTCCAAGTTATATTCGTTTTGCGCATTTTTGAGGCGAATATAATATCACTAAAACTGTAACCAATCTATCTATAAAAGCATAGCATATATAATGATACACCCTATCAAGCAGAATCAGAGTGTGTTACTAGGCTGACGAGAGACAGTCTATCCAAAGCGTTTAAACCCGAACCAGCCTAAAAGGGTGATTTTTATGAAAATAATACCTTTTGACCGAGCCGCTGCTGTAGCTTATGCCAAAAGATGGGCGCTAAGTCGCAACCAAGCTTATTACGATTTTGAAAACATAGGGGGAGATTGCACCAATTTTGCCTCACAATGTATATATGCAGGCTCAGGTATAATGAATTATACGCCAGTTACAGGCTGGTATTACAGGTCTGCTTCTGACCGAACAGCCTCCTGGAGCGGAGTAAATTACCTTTACAAATTCCTTATGAACAACCACTCAGTAGGTCCATTTGCCCATGAGGTAACAGAACGTGATGTCGAACCCGGTGATGTTGTGCAATTTGGAAAAGCTAACGGCAATTTTTATCACTCACCTGTAATTACCGATGTTATTCCGACTATACTTGTCGCGGCACACACCTTTGATGCACTCAATAGACCGCTTTTTACCTATCAATACGACCTTGTTCGCTTTATTCACATAGACGGTGTACGGGTGTGGTAAAAGCATTTTATATTACCTGAATTTTTTAAAAAATATTTCCGTAATTTCCGTGATTTTTATTACCTTTTTCCTTGACAATATAATGCCGCTGTGATAGAATAGATTGAATAAAACATAGGGTAATAAGAGAAATCCAAACTCTGCTTTAAAAAGGGGGATTTTCACTCACCCTTTGTATTACCCCAGTATATTTGAAAGGCGGCCATGTTATGGATATTACACTAAAAAAAGTAAAATATTTTAAAGACGGCGTTTTTCATTCAGGTGATTTTTCCCTAAATTTAAGCCCTACTGTTTCTTCTTTTTCTCACAGTGGCGGTATTGTTTCTAATTTTAATAATTGTTTTGTTTTTCCGGCCTTTTGTGATGTACACGTTCATCTCAGGGAGCCGGGTTTTTCATATAAGGAGACTGTTATTTCAGGAACGAAAGCGGCGGCAAGAGGCGGATATACCGCAGTATTTTCTATGCCCAACCTGAACCCTGTGCCCGACAGTGTGGAAAATATGAAAATTCAAAAAAGCCTGATTGAAAACGGTGCAGTTATTAATGTTTACCCTTATGCCTCAATAACAGTAGGTCAAAAGGGCGAAACCTTAAGCGATTTCGAAGGCCTAAACTCGCTTTGTGCTGGATTTTCGGATGACGGCAAAGGTGTGCAGTCGGAAGAATTAATGCGCGAAGCAATGATAAAAGCAAAAGCTTTAGATAAAATAATAGTAGCTCATTGCGAGGATAACAGTCTTCTAAACGGCGGCTATATTCACGACGGCGAATATGCCCGTCTTCACGGTCATAAAGGCATTTGCAGTGAGAGTGAATGGAAACCGATTGAAAGAGATTTGAAATTAGCTAAAGAAATCGGCTGCAAATACCACGTTTGCCACATTTCCTGCAAGGAAAGTGTTGAACTTATAAGAAAAGCCAAGGCAGATGGTGTGGACGTCACCTGTGAAACCGCTCCCCATTATCTTGTTATGAACGATATGATGTTAGAGGAAAACGGCAGATTCAAAATGAATCCGCCTATCAGAAGCGAGGAGGACAGGCTCGCCCTGATAGAGGGTCTGAGGGACGGCACAATTGATATGATAGCTACCGACCATGCCCCACACTCAGCAGAAGAAAAAGGAAAAGGACTCGAAAAAAGCCTTATGGGTGTAGTGGGTCTTGAAACCGCATTTTCAGTGCTTTATACAAAGCTTGTTAAAACAGGCATTATAACACTTGAAAAATTAATTGAGGTTATGTCGCTTAATCCAAGACACCGTTTCGGACTTGGTGAAACAAATGATATATGCGTATTCGATTTAAACAAGGAATACAACGTAGACCCGAATGAATTTATGTCTCAAGGTAAAGCCACTCCCTTTGAGGGCGAAAGGCTTTTCGGTGTGTGCAAATTGACCGTTATGGACGGAAATATAGTATATAACAACTTTTAATATTTTTTAACGGAGGAAAACAAAATGGCAAAAAGAACAGACATTAAAAAGATTTTAATTATAGGCTCAGGTCCTATTGTTATAGGTCAGGCTGCTGAGTTTGACTATGCAGGCACACAAGCTTGCCTGGCTTTAAAGGAAGAGGGCTATGAGGTAGTACTCTGCAACTCTAACCCTGCTACCATTATGACCGACACCACTATTGCAGACAAGGTTTATATGGAGCCTTTAACCTTAGAGTATATCGCAAAAATTCTCCGTTATGAGCGTCCCGATGCTATTGTTCCCGGTATAGGCGGTCAGACAGGTCTTAACATTGCAATGCAATTAGAGAAAAAAGGTATTCTTAAAGAATGCGGAGTAGAGCTTTTGGGTACAAGCAGCGAAAGTATTGAACGTGCTGAGGACAGAGAGCTGTTTAAAGAGCTTTGCCAGTCTATAGGCGAGCCTACCATTCCCTCTGAAATCACATATAACATTGAAGAGGCTAAGGAAGCTGCAAACAGAATCGGTTATCCTGTGGTTTTGCGCCCTGCATTTACCCTTGGCGGTACAGGCGGCGGCTTCGCCTATAACGAGGAAGAGCTTATCGAGGTCGGTCTCAATGCATTCAAGCTTTCCCCAGTTTCACAGGTTCTTGTTGAAAAAAGTGTCAAAGGCTACAAGGAAATTGAGTTTGAGGTTATGCGTGACTCTAAGGATCACGCAATAACAATATGTGGTATGGAAAACATCGACCCCGTTGGTGTTCATACAGGCGACTCTTTGGTTGTAGCTCCTATTTTGACACTTAACGATCACGATCTTAAAATGCTTAATGACAGCGCAATTAAAATTATTAAAGAGCTTAAAATTGAGGGCGGCTGTAATGTTCAGTTTGCCTTAAACCCCAATTCAAGCGAATACTATCTTATAGAAGTTAATCCCCGTGTATCACGCTCCTCTGCTTTGGCATCAAAGGCGAGCGGATACCCGATAGCCCGCGTTACAGCTAAAATTGCGGTTGGTATGGAGCTTGAGGATATTTCTATTGCAAATACAAATGCGTCTTTTGAGCCTAAGCTTGACTATATTATAACAAAGCTTCCTCGTTTCCCATTTGATAAATTTACCTCTGCTTCTAATATTCTCGGAACACAAATGAAAGCAACAGGCGAGGTTATGGGTATCGGCTCAACCTTAGAAGAAAGTCTACTCAAAGGCACACGCTCACTTGAAATTGGTATAAATCACCTTTATCATGCAAAGTTTGACAATATGAGTGACGATGAGCTTCGTTCATATATCAGCGACTTCAGAGACGATAATCTTTTCGCTATTGCGGAGCTTATTTACCGCGGTGTCACGGTTGAAGAAATTCACGAAATCACGAAAATTACAGCATTTTTCCTTGAAGCAATTAAGCGCATTATAGATATGGAGAGAAGCCTTAAAGAAAATCCATTTGACTTTGAAACCCTTAAAGCCGCAAAACAAATGGGATTCTCTGATAAGTATGTTGCAAGAATGTGGAGCTGCGGCGAATTAGAGGTTTATAATTTCCGCAAGGAAAACAAGCTTACTCCTTCTTTCCGTATGGTAGACACCTGTCACACAGGCGCGTATATTCCTTATTTCTATTCTTCCTATCAGGGTGAAAACGCATCTGTTCTTACAGACCGCAAGAAGATTATCGTTTTAGGTGCAGGTCCTATCCGTATAGGTCAGGGTGTTGAGTTCGACTATTCAACCGTTCATGCTGTTACAACTATTAAAAATTCGGGCTACGAGGCTATTATTATAAATAATAACCCTGAAACCGTTTCAACCGACTATACCTGTAGTGATAAGCTCTATTTTGAACCTCTTACCACAGAGGACGTTATGAACATTATTGACTTTGAAAAGCCTGAGGGTGTTATCGCATCTCTTGGCGGTCAGACTGCCATTAACTTAGCCGAGCCTCTTATGAAGCGTGGAGTTAAGATTATCGGTACTGACTGCGACGCAATAGAGAGAGCCGAAAACCGTGACAGCTTTGAAAAGGTGCTGAAATCCCTTAACATTCCTCAGCCACAGGGTAGCGCCGTTACTAATATTGAAGCAGGCGTTAATGCGGCGGCTGAAATCGGCTATCCCGTGCTCGTTCGCCCCTCCTTCGTTTTGGGCGGTAGAGCAATGCAGATAGTAGCTGACGAGGCTCAGCTTCGCCACTATCTTAAAACTGCCGTTGAAATTGATGAGGACAAGCCTGTTCTCGTTGATAAATATATTCAGGGTAAAGAGGTTGAGGTTGACGCCATCTGCGACGGCAGAGACGTGTTTGTCCCTGGTATTATGGAGCTTGTTGAGCGTACAGGTATCCACTCAGGTGACTCAATAAGCGTTTATCCTACCTTTAGTATTTCCGATAAGGTTAAGGGCATCATTTTGCAGTATGCTAAGAAATTAGGTCTTGGTATCGGTATTGTAGGTCTTTACAATATTCAGTTTATCGTTGATAAGGACGATAATGTATTCATAATCGAGGTTAACCCCCGTTCTTCACGTACAGTTCCGTTCCTTTCAAAGGCTACAGGCTACAGTCTTGCCGATATAGCTACCGAGGTTATTTTGGGCAAGAGCTTAAAGGAGCAGGGCATTTTTGACACCTATCCCACAGAGAAAAACCGTTACTATGTAAAGGTGCCTGTATTCTCATTCAACAAAATAAGAGGTCTTGACGCTTATCTTTCCCCTGAAATGAAGTCCACGGGTGAAGCTATCGGCTATGACGATAAATTAAACCGTGCGCTTTACAAGGCTTTGCAGGCAAGCGGAATGAAATTGCAGAATTACGGTACAATTCTTGCCACTATTGCCGACTGCGACAAGGAGGAGGCTCTTCCCTTAATCCGCCGTTTCTATAGCTTAGGCTTTAATATTGAAGCTACCCAGGGCACAGCAGAATTCTTAAAGGCTAACGGAATTCGTACCCACGTACGCAAAAAGATAGGCGACGATAGTGACGAAATTCCTGAGGCTATTCGTCAGGGTCATATCGCTTATATAATCAATACAAGAGATATTAATTCTTCGGGTCCTGTTACCGACGGCTTCGAAATCCGCCGCTGCGCTACAGAAAATAATGTTACCCTGTTTACAGCGCTTGACACCGTTCGTGTTCTGCTTGACGTATTGGAAGAAACAACAATTACTATTTCTACTATTGATGCGTAATTATTCATTCGCAGGAGTGATTTCTATGATGACACAAGGAATTTACAAAATTCTTTATAACTTTGAATTAGCACCCAAGGTTTACAGAATGGTGCTTGAGGGTGATACCTCGGCACTGCTTTCCCCTGGGCAGTTTGTAAATATTAAAATTGACGGTCTTTATCTTCGTCGCCCTATTTCGGTTTGCGATTATGATAAAAACACTATCGTTCTTATATACAAAATTGTTGGCGAAGGTACTGAAAAAATGAGCCAGATGCAGGCAGGCGAGGAGCTTGACCTGTTAGTAGGTCTCGGCAACGGATTTAATGCTGAAAATGACTGTAAAACTCCCCTTGTAATCGGCGGCGGTGTGGGTATTCCCCCGCTTTACGGTCTTTGCAAGGAGCTTATCAAATTTGGAAAAAAGCCTACAGTTATTTTAGGCTTTAATACGAAAGAAGAAGTCTTTTACGAAGAGGTTTTTAAGCTTTTGGGTATAGACGTATACGTTACTACCGTTGACGGTACATACGGTACAAAAGGCTTTGTTACTGATGTGATGAAAAATCTTGATTATGACTATTTCTACACCTGCGGTCCTATGCCAATGTTTAAGGCTATTGAAAGCATTGCAAAAACGAGCGGTCAATATAGCTTTGAAGAAAGAATGGGCTGTGGCTTTGGCGCTTGTATGGGTTGTACCTGTAAAACCAAGTACGGTAACAAGCGTATCTGCAAGGACGGCCCTGTGCTCCGAAGGGAGGAAATAGTATGGTAAACACTAAAGTTAATTTAAGCGGAATTGAGCTTTCCAACCCTATTATCCCTGCAAGCGGTACTTTTGGCTTTGGCTATGAATTTGCAAGCCTTTACGATATTAATATGCTTGGTACATTCTCTTTTAAGGGAACTACAAAGGATGCCCGTTTCGGTAACCCCACACCGAGAATAGCTGAAACACCTAACGGTATGCTTAATTCCGTAGGTCTTCAGAACCCAGGTGTTGATAAGGTTATATCCGAGGAATTACCTAAGCTTAAAGCCGTTTTCAAAAAGCCTGTTATGGCAAATGTAAGCGGCTTTGCGGTTGAGGATTATGCCTACACCTGCCAGATGTTAGACAGCGAGGAGCAAATCGGTTGGTTTGAGGTTAATATCTCCTGCCCTAATGTTCACGGCGGCGGTCTTGCCTTTGGCACAAGCGCTAAAAATGCAGAGGCTGTAACAAAAGCAGTTAAAAAGGTTACAAGCAAGCCTGTTTATATAAAGCTTTCACCCAATGTTACCGATATTACAGAAATTGCAAAGGCCTGCGAGTCGGCAGGCGCTGACGGTGTAAGCCTTATTAACACACTTCTCGGTATGAGAATTGATTTAAAAACCAAAAAACCAATACTCGCTAACAAAATGGGCGGTTTTTCTGGACCTGCTATTTTGCCTGTAGCACTCAGAATGGTTTATCAGGTTTATGATGCAGTTAAAATCCCCATAATAGGTATGGGCGGCGTTTCCACCGCAGAGGATGTAATTGAAATGATGTTAGCAGGCGCTACTGCTGTAGAGGTGGGAGCTGCAAATCTTGTAGAGCCTTATGCCTGCAAGAATATTATCGAGGATTTACCCCGAGTTATGGAAAAATACGGAATTAATAATTTAACAGATATAATAGGAGGAGCACACAATGGGTAAGGACGTAATTATTGCCTGCGATTTTGCAAGCAAGGAGCAAGTATTTAACTTTCTTGACAAGTTTACAGGCAGAAAACCGTTTGTTAAAATCGGTATGGAGCTTTTCTATGCAGAGGGCCCCGAAATTGTAAGAGAAATCAAAGCAAGAGGACATAAAATCTTCCTCGATTTAAAGCTTCACGATATTCCTAACACAGTTAAAAAATCAATGGCTGTTTTATCCCGCCTTGATGTTGATATGACTAATCTTCACGCTGCAGGCACAATTTCTATGATGGAAGCAGCATTAGAGGGACTCACCCGACCTGACGGAACTAGACCCTTGCTTATCGCTGTAACACAGCTTACCTCTACCGATCAGGAAAGAATGGAAAACGATCTTTTAATCAAGGAGCCTATCGACAAGGTAGTTATGCACTATGCTCAGAATGCCGCAGAGGCAGGGCTTGACGGTGTTGTTTGCTCACCCTTAGAGGCTGGCAAGGTTCACGAAACCTGCGGCGAAAAGTTCTTAACAGTTACCCCGGGTGTTCGCTTTGCAGACGGTGACATTGGCGACCAGAAACGTGTTATGACTCCTGCTGAGGCTAAGAGAATAGGTAGTGACTATATTGTTGTAGGACGTCCTATTACCGCCGCAGAAGACCCCGTTGCAGCTTATGAACGTTGCTGTGCGGAATTTGTAGATTAAATAATTATAACTGTAGGGAGGAAAGTTAAATGGAAAGCTATAAAAGAGAATTTATACAGTTTTTAGAGGGCGCGGGCGTTTTAAAATTCGGTGATTTTACTGCTAAATCAGGCAGAAAAATCCCTTACTTTATTAACGCAGGCGATATTAAAACAGGCGAACAGATTTGTAAGCTTGGCGAATTTTACGCAAAGGCTTATTTTGAAAAAGTTGGCAACAAAAAGACCGTTCTTTACGGTCCTGCTTATAAGGGTATCCCGATAGCAGTATCAGTAGCAGTAGCTTTAGCTAAAAACGGTCTTGATGTTCCCTTCTTCTTTAACAGAAAAGAGGAAAAGGACCACGGCGAGGGCGGCGTTTTTGTTGGCTATTAGCCACAAGAGGGTGAAGAAATCGTTTTCGTTGAGGATGTTATCACCGCAGGAACCGCTATCAGAGAGAGTATGTCCATTTTGTCATCTTTAAAGGGCACAAAGGTTGCCGCTACCTTCGTTATGGTTGACCGCAAGGAAAAGGGTCAGACCGAAAAAAGCGCTATGGCTGAGGTTGGCGAAGAATTTGGCTTCCCTGTTTACTCCGTTGTTGATGTATACGATATTATCGAATACCTTGAGGAAGACGAGAAAAACAGAGAAAATGTTGAAAGAATTAAAAAATACCTTGAAGTAAACGGTGCAAAGAATTAATTTTCAATGAAAATTAATTAAGTGAAAATCTAAGAGCGAAAAGTGAATAACTAATGTGTCGGCTTTGCCGACGATTATAAAAATAAATTCGCTCTTATTTATTATTTAATAAAAGGACTTTTATTATGAGAAGTTTAATAGATATTTTAGAGCTTTCTACCGCGGAGCTTGACAAATTATTAGCTACTGCTGACGATATTATTGCAAACCCGCAGAAATATGCCCACAAGTGCGACGGTAAAAAGCTTGCAACCTTGTTTTTTGAGCCTTCTACCCGAACAAGGCTTAGCTTTGAAGCGGCAATGTATGAGCTTGGTGGCAATGTTTTAGGCTTTAGCGAGGCGCAAAGCTCCTCTGCCGCTAAAGGCGAGAGCGTTGCAGATACCGCTAAAACCGTTAGCTGCTATGCCGATATTATCGCTATGCGTCACCCAAAGGAGGGTGCTCCTTTAGTAGCTTCTATGAATGCCTCTATCCCTGTAATTAACGCGGGTGACGGCGGTCACAACCACCCTACGCAAACGCTTGCTGACCTGCTTACTATTCACCGTGAAAAGGGGCATTTTGATAATTTAACCGTGGGTCTTTGCGGTGACCTTAAATTCGGCAGAACTGTTCACTCGCTTATTGCGGCGCTCCGCCGTTATAATAACGTGAAGTTTGTGTTTATTTCACCAAACGAGCTTAAAATCCCTGATTATGTTAAGGATTCACTTAAAAAAGAAAATATAGAATATCTCGAGACTACCGACTTAGAGGCTGTTATGTCCTCGCTTGACATTCTTTATATGACACGAGTTCAGCGTGAGCGCTTCTTTAACGAGGAAGAATATTTAAGACTTAAGGACAGCTATATTTTGACCCCTGAAAAGCTTTTGGGTGCAAAAAATGACCTTTCAATTCTCCATCCGTTGCCGCGAGTTAACGAAATCAGCGTTGCTATCGACAGTGACCCCAGAGCCTGCTACTTTAAACAAGTGCTTTACGGCAAATATATGAGAATGGCGCTTATTCTTATGCTTTTGGAGGTGGAGTAAATGACAGTTGATGAAATCAAAAACGGTATTGTTCTGGACCATATAACCGCAGGCAAGGGTATGCAGATTTATAAGCTTTTAGGACTTGATAATTTGGAGTGCTCTGTAGCGCTTATTAAAAATGCTCCCAGCCGAAAAATGGGCAAAAAAGATATAATCAAAATTGATGCTGATATTACACTTGATACCGATATTATAGGCTATATTGACCCTGATATTACAGTAAATGTAATAAAAGACGGTATGACGGTTGAGAAAAAGACTATCGACCTGCCCGAAAGACTCACAAATGTTATAACCTGTAAAAATCCTCGCTGTATTTCGGTTACCGAACAGGAGCTTCCGCAGGTTTTCTCCCTTGCAGATAAAGAAAACCGTGTTTACCGCTGTCTTTACTGCGAAGCCAAAGCAAAATAAAAGGCAAACCCGAAAGGATTTTCTCTCCCTTCGGGTTTTATTTTTTATATTATTAATTCACCTTTCGGGATATTTCATTCCTTTAGGCAAGCCTAAAATATAGTCGGCAGAAACTCCGTAAAATTCACAAAGCTTTATAATATCCTCAACTTTGTACTTAGTTCTTCGCTGTTCATATTTTGATACTGCCGATTGCTTACAATTAAGAAGCTCTGCTATCTTTTCCTGATGTATATCACCATCTACTCTTAACTGTGTTAATCTTTCAATATAGTCCATATTTTCTACCTCCTTAATTATTTTAATAATATTCCTAAATAGACTATTAACAAAAAGTCCACATTGGACTATAATTGGTTTGTGCAAAAACGCACATAGCTTCTATTACTGCCACACAAACGCAAAAAAGCTGAACCTTTTTAGGTTCAGCTTTTTTGTATAAATTAATATTATTAAAGATTTAATTATTTCTTATTAACTTTCTCGTCAATTGCTTTTGCGGCGGCGGCGAGATATTCGTTTTCAAAACGCTCAAATTCGCCGTTATCTACCATTTGTGCAAGTGAAGTATCGATAGGCATTTTGCCAAGAAGCTCAACACCAAGCTCCTCTGCAATGCTTTCACTTCCCGAACCGAAAATATTAAAGCTTTTGCCACAGTCGGGACAAACAACATAGCTCATATTCTCAACTATGCCAAGCACGGGGATTTTCATTAAATCTGCCATATTATAAGCCTTTTTAACTATCATTGAAACAAGATCCTGCGGAGAGGTTACAATTACAGCGCCGTCAAGAGGGAGACTCTGGAAAACAGTTAGCGGCACATCGCCTGTTCCGGGAGGGCAGTCAACAAAAAGATAATCAAGGTCGCCCCAAACAACATCCTGCCAGAACTGTTTTACCGCACCTGCAATAACAGGACCACGCCATAAAACGGGAGCTTCCTTTTCTTCGAGCAAAAGATTAACCGAGATAAGCTTAATGCCTGTTTTGGTCTCAGCAGGTATAATTCCAAATTCATTTTGCATAACTCTTGAATTTACGCCAAAAGTTTTAGGGATAGACGGACCTGTAATATCGGCATCAAGAATACCCACCTTATAACCCATACGGCTCATAAGCACAGCAAGCATTGAGGTTACCATTGATTTGCCAACGCCTCCCTTACCGCTTACAACACCGATAACGTGCTTTATATTACTATATTGATTTTGAGGAGCAAGCAAGCTCTCAGCCTCTCTTGATGAGCAATTAGATGAGCAGGACGAGCAATCCCCCGAACAACCCTGCGGTTTTTGTTCTGCCATTTTAAAACGACCTTTCATTTTCATTTTCTTTTCTTAATTTATTATATTATACCCCTTTTAACTTAAAATGCAAGGAACAAATTAATGTTTAGCTATTAAATAGAAAGCAGAAACTGCTGCCTCCCTTGTGTAAAGGGAGGGGGACCGACGAACGTCGGTGGAGGGATTGTCACTTATTCCCTATGATCTATTACTCTATCTTTGAATTTCATAATCAAAAATTTTTATTTCATTTTCGGTTATTTCAATAGCATCTCTGTATTCGCCAAAGCCTATAAGACGTATGCTTTCGTATGCTCTTGAAATGCCGTAAATACCAATAAACAGGCAAAGAAACACTACTGATGAAATATATAGGCTTCTCAAAAAAATTTTAAAATTCTTACTCATATTTTTTCCTTTTACTGTAAATTATTCAATAATGTTATAAGGCTTTCTCCGACTAATTCTGCCGAATATTTTGCTTCTTCCAATGAATTGGCATCTGTACCGAATTCTATAAGCAGAGAGCCGTTTGAAAGGCTTTGATTGTAATTTTTTGACATTAGGCTTATAGGCCTCGCCAAAGTTGGGTATTTAACTTCCATAGTCTGCTGAAGCTTTAAAGCTAATTTAAAATTTTCCTGCCAGTTGGGGTAATTTGTAACACTACCGCTTTGCGACCCCATAACCATCATTACCTGGGCTGCCTTTTTGCCGTTTATTTCAGTAACAAGCTTAACCTTATCGTTGCCGCCAGCCGAAATAGCGTCACGATGTAAATCAAGCACAATTTTAATGCTTGGATACTTCTTCAAATAAGAGTTAACCGTTTTTGCCGCGCGGGTATAGCTTCCGCTGTACTTAGGATAATCGTGCTGTGTAGTATCGTGCAAGGCTTTAATTCCTGCATTATTTAGCTTTTCTGCTATTATTCTTCCTATCTCTGCCATATTTTTGCTGTTATCGGTAGTTCTCGAGGTATAATCCTCGGTATAAAATCCGCTGTCGTCTTTTACATAGGTTTCTGTTGTATGGGTATGCATAATAAGCACCTGCGGTTCCTCGTTTTTTGATATTTTAAAGTCGAGGCTTGCTGCCAAAAGGGCTTTTAAATTTATATCTAAACCGCTGCTGTTTTTTACATAAACACTGTTATAAGAAAGCCCCGCAGAATAAGGGGAGATATATCTACTTTCAATTTTACCCTTTACCGCCGCAGCAGACACCTGCTGTGACTCCAATTGAGATGAGGTTTCTGTTTGTTTTGTTTCTTCTACTTCTTCCTTTTTTTCTTCCGTATCGTAGGTATTTAAGGAAGTATCGTTTTCGGTTAAAATTTCACTGTGTTTAAAGTTCAGTACGGCATCTTTATTAATAGCTTTTACCGTATCTTTATCACTTACTACTAAAAAATCTCCCAAATTATAAATAATCACCGTTAATGCAATCAGACAAACCGAAAAAAATCTTAAAATAGCACCCTTTTGCATATTTTTATCACCATAAAATAATATGCTTTTTTGGGTATTTTTATACCAGATTCAAGAGAATTTCCTCCTCAATTTCAGGTTGCAAAAAAACATTAAGCGCCTCGGCTAAAATTTCACTTATGCGATGGCATAAAAGGTCGGCATCCTTTGGAGTTACTATCATATCCGTATCGGTTACGGTTTCTTTGCCCGTAAGCTCAAAAGCAAGGGTAAGAGCATCTACAACTGTGGGAACACCTACTGCAATTACAGGCACACCCAAGGTCTTTTGGCTTAGCTCTTTTCTGGAATTTTTTACCCCCGACCCGGGTGAAATACCACTGTTCGAAAGCTGAATCGTTCTAAAAAGACGGTTAACACTCAGTGATGCCAAAGCATCTATTGCTATCACTGCCTGCGGATTTATTTTTTTTACTAAGCCCTCTATTAATTCAGTAACCTCTATACCTGTCTTACCCAGCACATTAGGTGTTACTACCGATACAGAATGAAGTCCACCAAGACCTATTTTTTCGGCAAATTCTCCTGCAATATGACGTGTAGCAAGCAATCTTACAGCAGTTTTAGGACCTATAGAATCAGCGGTTATTTCTGTGTTTCCGAGCCCTACCACAAGCACATTGTTTAAATTTTCTGGAGCAATGCTTAAAAGAGCCTCTTTTACACTTCTTTTAATATCACTGTAATCTGTTATTTTTTCTACTGATTCAAATTCTACGGTTATATATTTTCCCACTCTTTTATTAAGCTTTTTAGCCTTTTCGGAATCATAAATTTCCACTTCGCAGATTTCTACTTCTCCCTGCCTTTTTTTTACTGTTTTCAAACCGTTTTCCTCTATTTTTTCTTCTATTGCAAGGTCAGTTCTGATACTCATATTTTCACCCTTTTTTTCGTTTTTGAAATTCTACTATTAAAGTGAGTAAAAAATAATAAAATTATGCAGTTTTTAGCTTTAAAAAAGTTGAAAAACCTTACGATTTATGATATACTAACTTAGATTAATATAATATTATAATATATATATAAAGGGTGGTTTACATAATGCCTATAAGCTCGCTTGACGATATTTGGGGTTTAGTTTGTGATAAATGCAAAGAAATGATCTCCGAAACTGCCTTCAACTGCTTTTTGAAGGATTTAAGGCCTGTTTCTTTTAATGCAGGTGAATTTGTAGTTTCCTGCAACGATGAATATGCCAGAGGCATTGTAGAAGAAAATTATTCCAATGTACTTAAAAAAGCACTTAATTCAGTAATGGGTATTGATATTGCTGTACGCGTAATTTATGAGGAGGATGAAGAAAAAATCCTGCGTGCCGAGCAGTTCAGTGAGGGTCTTTCTTTTGAGGATTTCTTCACCTTTGAAAATTTTATTGTGGGTTCAACCAATCGTTTTGCGCACGCAGCATCCTTAGCTGTTGCGGACAATCCCAGTATTACCTATAATCCCCTTGTAATATATGGACCTTCAGGTGTAGGTAAAACCCACCTGATGCTGGCAATAAAAAATCACATAAAGAAAAAGTTCCCTTTTAAAGTTGTAGAATTTATCCGCAGTGAGGATTTCACAAATCAGCTTATAAAAGCCTTGCAGGATGGAAAGCTCGGTCTTGGTACTATTGATGATTTTCGCAATAAATACCGCAATGTTGATGTTCTTCTTATAGATGATATTCATTTTATTGCAGGTAAGGAACAAACTCAGGAGGAATTCTTCAATACCTTTAACACCCTGCTTCAAAGCAACAAGCAGATAGTTGTAACCCTTGACCGCCCTCCACGTGAGGTTAAAACTCTTGACAACCGTATCCGTTCCCGTCTTGAAAGCGGACTTTTTGCTGATATTACCAATCCCGATTTTGAAACCAGAGTTGGTATTATAATTAAAAAAGCCGAGCAGATGGGTATTGAAATAAGTGAAAATCTTGTTTTCTATATTGCAGAAAACATAAAGTTTAACACCCGTCAGCTCGAAGGAGTTGTAAAAAAGCTTCACGCTCATATTTCTATTCAAAATAAAACACCTAATCTTTCTGTTGTGCAAGGAATTATAAGAGATGTTATTAATGACACTCAGCCTGAACCTATAAAAATTGAAAAAATAATTTCTGAAGTAGCTAAAACCTATAACGTTTCTGAAGAAGAAATACTTTCAAACAGAAAAACTGCTCCCTTAGTTTTAGCACGTCAGGTTGCAATGTATATTTCCCGTAAAACCACCGACCTTTCTTTTAAAGCAATCGGTGAAAGCTTTGGTAAAGACCACACTACAGTACTTTACAATGTAACCAAAATTGAAGATTTTTTAAGGGACAAACCTTATCAAAAAGAATTAGTTGAGGATATTATTAAAAATTTAAAAAGTAATAATGATACATTTTAAATTTTTCCACCTTATTAACCTTAATTAACCAAAAAGTTATTAATTTATTTTGTGGATAAAATTTTTCAGTGTATTTTTACTCTTTTATCAAATTTGTTATCAACTGTATTTTTTATTTATTTAAAGCCTTTTGAATAGCTTATCCACCGAATTCAACGCACTTATTATTACTGTTATTTTTTATTTTTCTTTAAGGAGGAAAAACAATGATTTTTTCTGTTGAAAGAGCAAAGCTTCTTGATGCTGTATCAAGACTTCAAAGAGTTGTAGGTTCAAAAACCTCTATGCCTGTGCTTGAAGGAATTTTAATTTCTGCCGAACAAGGAAAGGTTACACTTATTTCCTATAATCTGGAAATGGGAATGAAAAAAGAAATATATGCAAAATGTGACCAGACAGGCGATATTGTAATAAATGCTAGGCTTCTTGCTGATATTTTAAGAAGAATGAATGGTATTCAGGTTGAAATATCTGCTGATGAAAGACTTAATTGCCACATTAAAAGTGGCGAGGCCACCTTTGACATTATGGGAATGGCTGCAACTGATTTTCCGGAAATGCCCTCTGTTTCAGGCAATACTTCAATTGAAATTGAAGGAAAGCTTCTTTCTGATATGGTTAAGGGAACAATTTTTGCAACTGCTCAGAATGAGGGCGCAAAACCTATTTTAACAGGTATAAATGTATCAGTAGAAAACGGAATTTTACAGTTTGTTGCGATTGACGGTTACCGTTTAGCTATAAGAAAAGAAAAAGTGAATATACAAAAAGATATTTCTTTTACTGTTTCGGGTAAGGCTATAGGCGAAGCTGTAAAGCTTATTGATGAAGAATCCAAAAATGTTGAAATTAATGTAGGAGAAAGACTTATTTGTTTTAATTTAAATGGATATTCCTTTATTTCGCGTCTTTTAGAGGGTGAATTTGTAAATTACAAAAAAACACTTATTAATGGTCATACCCAAAGGGTTGTAGTTAATACAAGGGAGCTTATAAATACAATAGAGCGTGTATCTCTTCTTATAAGTGAATCCTTTTCAACTCCTGTTCGCTGTTATTTTAATGAGCTTAACGTTGTTTTTACCTGTGCTACCTCTATGGGTAGAGCAACCGAAACCTTTAATACAAAATTAGAGGGTAATAATTTTGAAATAGGTCTTAACAGCCGTTATCTTTTGGAAGCTTTAAAAGCTTGTGAAACAGAAAACGTTCAAATTTTGTTTAACGGACCAAACGCAGGTGTTGTTATAATTCCTTTAGAGGGTGAGGATTTTAAATATATGATAATGCCTATGAGGTTGAAATAATGGAATATAAAAAAATTTCTATAAATGAGGATTTTATAAGGCTTGACAGTGCAATGAAATTAGCCGATATGGTTGTAACAGGTGGCCATGCTAAAATAGTTATACAAAACGGCGAGGTTAAGGTTAACAATGAAATTTGCACTATGAGAGGAAAAAAACTCCGACAAGGAGATAAAGTAGAATTTCAAAATAACGGATTTATTATTGTATGAGAATTAGTGAGCTTGATTTAAAGGATTTCAGGAATATTGAAGCTGCTACTATTTTTCCTTGTGAAGAAATGAATGTTATTTGCGGAGAAAATGCCCAAGGAAAAACAAATCTTTTGGAAAGTATATGGCTCTTTACAGGTGCTAAAAGCTTTAGAGGTGCTAAGGATAATTCCTTGGTAAAGTTTGAAAGAGAGAGAGCAACCGCAAAATTAACCTTTATAAGTGAAGAAATAGAAAAGGAAGCTGAGCTTCAGATAAGTGATAAAAGATATGCTTTTCTTAACCAAAAAAAATTAAAAAGTGCTGCGATGTTAGCAGGAAATTTTAATGCTATTGTTTTTTCCCCTAATGATTTAAGATTAGTGACCGACGGACCAAGTATAAGAAGAAAATTTTTAGATACCGCCTTAGGTCAGCTTTATCCCTCATATATTGAAATTCTAAAAAATTATGTTAGAGCCGTAACACAGAGAAATAAAATAATAAAGGATTATAAATATGACGGAACTATCAGTGTTATGCTTGATGTTTTTGAGAAAGAAATAGCAGAATCGGGCAGAAAAATAATAGTATATAGAAAAAAATATATAGAAATTATAAATCAGTTTTTACCTACTATTTATTCGGGACTGTCACACGGAAAAGAGCTTCTTGATACTGAATATATTTGTTGTTTTGAAAAGAAAAACTTAGAGGAAGCCTTAAAACTTTCACGTAAAGAGGATATGTTCAGTGGTGTGACTTCAATTGGTCCTCACAGAGATGATATTGAATTTAAAATAAACGGTATTTCGGCTCGCAACTTTGGTTCTCAAGGTCAAAAGAGAAGTATAGCGCTTAGTCTTAAGCTTGCGGAAGCCGAGGTTATTAAAAAAAATGTCGGTGAATGTCCTGTTTGTTTGTTGGATGATGTAATGAGCGAGCTTGACCCTGTAAGACAAAATTTTATTCTTAACCACATTAAAGGAATGCAAACCTTTTTAACCTGCTGTGATCCAAGCAATGTTAAAAATTTAGAGGCAGGTAAAATTTTTTCAGTAAAAGAAGGAAAGATTTTTTAATGTATATTCACTTGGGACAGGAAACAGTTGTGCGGTCAGATGAGGTTATTGGTATTTTTGATTTGGAAAAGACCACCATTTCTAAAAGCACAAGAGATTTTTTAAGGTATGCCGAAAAAAGAAAAGAAGTTATAAATGTTTCTTATGAGCTGCCTAAATCCTTTATACTCTGTAGTAATGGAAAAAGAAACAAAAAGGTTTATATTTCCCAAATTTCCTCCACAACGCTTTTAAAGCGTTCAGGGGTTTAAAATATATTAAAAATTAAATTTAAATGAGAGGATTTAAATTTTATGAGTAACGAAGTGAATGTTCCTGTTAATGGAAATTATGATGAAAATTCCATACAGGTACTGGAAGGACTTGAAGCGGTAAGAAAGCGTCCTGGTATGTATATAGGCTCTACAGGTGAGAGAGGTTTGCACCATCTTGTATATGAGATTGTGGATAACTCTATTGATGAAGCTTTGGCAGGATATTGTGATAAAATCACAGTAGAACTTCTTGATGACGGTATCATAAGAGTAACCGATAACGGACGTGGTATTCCCGTTGGTATTAACCCTCAAAAGGGAATTCCTACTGTTACGGTTGTATTTACCATTCTTCACGCGGGAGGTAAATTTGGAGGTAACGGTTATAAGGTTTCGGGCGGTCTCCACGGCGTTGGTGCATCTGTTGTTAACGCTTTGTCTTGCTGGCTTGAGGTTGAGGTTAGGGACGGTAAACATATTCATAAAGAGCGTTATGAAAAAGGTAATGTAGTAAATAAGCTTGAAATTATAGGTGATACCACCGAAACAGGTACTACTGTTACTTTTAAGCCTGATCCTACTATTTTTACTGATACTACACGTTATGACTATGATATTCTTCTTCAAAGACTTCGTGAGCAAGCATTTCTTAATGCAGGTATACGTGTTGTTTTGATTGACAAGCGTACAGATGCTGACGTTCCTGACAGAAATGACGATTTCTGCTATGAGGGCGGTATAAAATCTTATGTAGAATTTATTCTTGAGGGAATGAAAAAGGATAAACTAAATAAGGATGTTATATATTTTAGTGCTACTGACGGTGATAGCACCGCTGAAATAGCACTTTTGTGGTCAACTGCTTATGATAGCAAGGTTATTTCTTTTGCTAATACGCTTCATACTATTGACGGTGGTACACATGAGCAGGGCTTCAGGCAAAGTCTCGCAAATGTTGTAAATAAATATGCCTTTGACTTTAAAAAGCTTAAAGAAGGAAACGCAAGACTTAAAGGCGACGATATTTTAGAGGGCGTTGTAGCCATTGTTTCAGTTAAGCTTGCAGATGCGCAGTTTGAAAGCCAGACTAAAGCGAAGCTCGGTAATACCTCTATAGGAAAATTAGTGCGTGAGCTTGTTAATGAAAAGCTTTATCAGTATTTAGAGGAAAATCCGGAAGACGCTAAAACTATCATTGATAAAGCTATTGCTGCATCAAATGCCCGTGAGGCTGCTCAGAAAGCCCGCGATGCTTCCCGTAATAAGGCAGGTATCGGAGGTAAAACCCGTATGCCTGAGAAGCTTAAGGACTGTATTTCCGACGACCCGACTAAGACCGAAATCTTTATAGTTGAGGGAGACAGTGCGGGTGGCTCGGCAGTTGAGGGAAGAAACAGCACCTATCAGGCAATATTACCGCTTTGGGGTAAAATGCTTAACGTAGAAAAGGCAAGAGTTGATAAGGTTTACGGTAACGATAAGTTGACACCTGTAATAGTAGCTTTAGGTACAGGAATTGCCGAAAACTTTGATATAAACAAGCTTCGTTACGATAAAATTGTTATTATGGCCGATGCCGACGTTGACGGTAGCCACATAAGAACACTTTTATTAACATTCTTTTTCCGTTATATGCCTGAGCTTATTGAAACAGGTCATATTTACTTAGCTCAGCCTCCGCTTTACCGTGTTGCTAAGGGTAAGAGATATTTTGATGCCTTTACCGATGAGGAAAGAGACAGATATATTGAAGAGCTTGGCGGAAATGTTGATGTTCAGCGTTATAAGGGTCTTGGTGAGATGAATCCTGAACAGCTTTGGGAGACTACACTTGACCCAGAGCACAGAACAATGCTCAAGGTTACAATGGCTGATGCTGCTATTGCTGATGAAACCTTTACTATACTTATGGGTGAAGAAGTAGAACCAAGACGTAAGTTTATTGAAGAAAACGCAATTTTTGCGACAGATTTGGATATTTAAGAAAGGGGGAGCATAAAAAATGGCTACACAGGAAAAGGTTTATTGGCCCAGTGATGAAGAAACAAACATTGTGCCTGTAGAAATTGTTGATGAAGTAAAGCAAAGTATGCTTCAGTATTCTATGTCGGTTTTGGTTGGCCGTGCTATCCCCGATGTTCGTGACGGTTTAAAGCCTGTTCACAGAAGAATACTTTATACAATGTACGAAAACGGACTTACCCCCGATAAGGCATACCGTAAGTGTGCTGATACAGTAGGTTCTGTTTTAGGTAGATACCACCCTCACGGTGACGCCAGTGTATACGATGCAATGGTTCGTATGGCGCAGGACTTTTCACTCCGTTATCCTTTAATTGACGGTCACGGTAACTTTGGTAATATTGACGGTTACCCTGCCGCTGCATACAGATATACAGAGTCGAGAATGAACAGACTCTCTTTAAGTATGCTTGATGATATTGATAAGGAAACAGTTGATTTTAGTCCTAACTACGATAACCGCCTTGAAGAACCTCAGGTTTTGCCTGTTCGTTTCCCACAGCTTCTTGTAAACGGTTCTTCTGGTATTGCAGTTGGTATGGCTACCGAAATTCCGCCGCATAATTTAGGAGAGGTTATTGACGGTATGTGCTGTCTTATTGATAATCCTGAGGCAGAATTATCGGATATTTGCGAATATATAAAGGGTCCTGACTTCCCAACAGGCGGTATTATTATGGGAAGAAGCGGTATCAGAGCAGCTTATGCTACAGGCAGAGGAAAAATTGTACTTCGTGGTAAGGCAGAAATTGAGGAAACTAAAAACGGAAAATTCCGCATAGTTATTACTGAAATCCCATATAAGGTTAAAAAGCAGGATTTAGTTAAAAATATCTATGATTTAGCAGCCGACAAGCGAATTGAGGGTATAGACGATGTTGTTGACTATTCCTCTAAGCGTGACGGCGGTATTAAAATTATAGTTGATCTTAAAAAGGATGCTAATCCACAGGTTGTTCTTAATAAAATTTACCGTTATACTGCTTTGCAGTCTACCTTTGGCGCAATTTTGCTTGCTATTGTAAACGGTAAGCCTCAGATTTTAACTCTTAAGGAAATGCTCCAGAACTGCATTGACTTTCAGTATGATATTATATACAGAAGAACGGCTTTTGATAAGCGTAAGGCAGAGGAAAGAGCGCATATTTTAAAGGGCTTAAAGATAGCTCTCGACTTTATTGACGAGGTTATTGCCATTATCCGAAACAGCAAGACTATTCCTGAAAGTAAGGAAGCTCTTTCCGAGCGTTTCGGTCTTGATGATATTCAGACTACTGCTATTGTTCAGATGCAGTTAGGCAAGCTTGCAGGCCTCGAAAAGCAAAAAATTCTCGATGAATTACAGGAAAAAATGGATTTCATTAAGGAATGTGAAGAAATACTTGCAAGCCGTGAGAGAATTCTTGATATTGTTAAGACAGAGGCTTTAAATCTTCGCGATAAATACAGTGATGACAGAAGAACAGAAATTACCGATGTTGCGGGTGAGGTTGATATTGAAGACCTTATTCCCGAAGAGGACTGTGTTCTAACAAAAACAGTTAATGGTTATATTAAGCGTTTACCTGCTGATACCTATAATGTTCAGCACCGTGGTGGCAGAGGTATTACAGGTATGACTACAAGAGAAGAAGATGCGGTTGAAAATATGTTTGTATGCTCTTCTCACGATTATATTATGCTCTTCTCGAACTTTGGCAGAATGTATCGCATTAAGGCATACGAAATTCCTGAGGGTAGCAGAACAAGCAAGGGTATGAATCTTGTGAATATTTTGCCCCTTATGCCTGATGAGAAAATCACAATTATTTTACCTGCAAGCGAGCTTGACGAGGAAAAATATATTGCAATGGTAACCAAGAAGGGTACTATTAAGAGAACTAGGGTTTCTGAGTTTAGAAACACCCGTAAGAGCGGTATTATTGCTATTTCCATTGATGAGGACGATGAGTTAGGCTTTGTTCGTATGACCGACGGTGACCAAAATATCTTTATCGCCACACGTGACGGTCTTGCAATTCAGTTTAACGAAACTCAGGTTAGAGCAATGGGAAGAACAGCACGCGGTGTTCGCGCAATTAATATGCGGGAGGGTGACTGTGTAATTGATATGGCAATTACCGAGCCTGATACCAAGATTTTAACCGTTACCGAAACAGGCTATGGAAGAATCAGTAATATTTCAGATTACCGCTTACAGTCACGTGGCGGTAAGGGTCTTACTAACTACCGTACCGAAAAATACGGTAAGGTTGCGGCTACTATTCCTGTAACCGAAAACGATGATATTATAATGATAGCTTCTAACGGTATTATTATCCGTATTTATGCAGGGGATATTTCTACCTTTAACCGCCCTGCTAAGGGTGTTAGAGTTATGCGTGTGGCAGAGGGCGAGAAGATTTTATCTGTGGCGCTTACCGAGCATAACGAGGAAGAAGTAACCGAAAAGCCTGAAGAGGCTACTGCCGATGCTATGGAGGGAGCAGAAACTCCCGAAGAAGCGGCTGCAAACGAAATTGAAGAAGTAATTGCAGATGTTGAGGCAGAAGAAAGCGGCGAAGAATAATTTTTTTAAAAAAGAGCAGTTAAAAATCAGGGTTTTTAACTGCTCAAACTAAAAAATCCTCAGGAGGATAAAATTTTTCAATGAGTGAAGAAAATATTAATTTAAATGAGGAGAAAATTGCGGAAGAAATTGAATGTCAAGAATCCTTAGCAGAAAAAATTCCAACCGTTCAAGCAGATTTTGCAGAAGAAGATGAAGATCAACCAATAGTATTCAATATGTTAAAGCCTACAAAGAAACAGCTTGAAAAAGCGGAAATAAAGCGAATGGGTCGAGTTGCAGGTATTTCATTTCTAACTTTTTATGCAGTAATGTGGATTTTAAATATAGTGACAATTCTTATCGCAAGAATTTTTAACTCAAGCTATAATGAAGCCTTAAATTTGCTTTACGAGCCGGCTCTTCAACAGGTACAGCAGATATTTTTTTCAATTTCGGTGTTTACTGTTCCGTTTATTTTAGTTTTCAAGCTTTTTAAATTCAGGATAAGCGATTTGATAAGCTTTAAAAAGCCTACAGGCAAAAAAAGCCTATACCTGTTTTTAATAGGAATTTCCTTTTGTGCATTTTCAAATATTGCGTCTTCTATGGCTGAACAGATATTTGACCGCGCAGGTATTAGCTATGAAGTGGATTTTGGTGATAGTCCCGAGGGTTTTTTCGGATTTATGCTTTCTTTTCTGGCTACGGCAATAGCTCCTGCTTTAGCAGAGGAATTTGCCTGCCGAGGTATTCTTTTAGGCGCTCTAAAAAAATACGGAGAAGCCTTTGCGGTGATAGTTTCGTCCCTTCTTTTTGGTTTAATGCACGCAAATTTTGAGCAAATCCCCTTTGCATTTCTTGCGGGTCTTGTTTTAGCTTATATCACCGTTAAGTCAGAAAGTATCTGGATAGCGGTGGCAGTACATTGCTTTAACAATAGTATTTCAATAGTTTATACCTATGTTTTAAGCGGACTTTCGGGTGTGGCACAAAATATAAGCTATACTGTATTGTTAATAGCTTGTATGCTTTTAGGCTTGTTTGCAGTAACAAAGCTTAGTGGTGAAAAAGATATTTTTCACTTTGCTGAGGATACAGCCACAACTTCCCTTTCAGAGCGGATTAAATGGTTTTTGCTTTCTGTGCCAATAATACTTTTCATTGCAATTTGTATTATACAGTCATTAATGTATTTTGTTTGAAAGGAGCAGTTTAATGACAACAACATATATATTCTTTTGCGGGACAGCGGCAATTATTTGTGTTGCTCTCTTCATTTTAAGGGAATTTGGAATTTTTAATATTTCAAAAAGAATGGAATTAAAAAATCCGTGGATATGCTTTATTCCGGTAGCTGATACCTATGCTTTGGGAAGAATAGCTGAAAAATACCAAAGGGCAGACCAAAAAAAGCCTACAAATTTTAAAATGCTTCTGCCAATTATGAATACCATTGGTTACGTACTGGCAGTAATATTTATCTCTCTTTTATTTTCTGCCATTTCTTCTGTTTTGGATAGTGCAAAGCTCGCAATAGAGGTTGATAAGGCAATGACCATGGCAGATTTTAAGGTTTTAATACCTGTATTTATCGTGTATTTATTTGCTTTAACCTCATTTATCGTTTTTAAGGCGCTGTATTTTATTTCACTCTGGCGGGTTTATGCAATATTTAACAAAGCAATGGCCACTCGCTATATAATTTTATCGGTTTTATTCTCATTTCTTATACCGTTTTTCCTTTTCGCTTTAAGAAACGACGATTATGTAAAAGAAATGGATTTTAAAACATCAAAAACAAAAATTTAATAAAAAGGGTCGATTTTCATCGGCCCTTTATCTTTAAGTAGGTATTATATGGATAAAAAATTTATGTTTGAGGCTTTGGAATTGGCAAAAGCCGCCGCTAATGAGGGCGAAGTGCCTGTAGGTGCGGTTATAGTTAAGGACGGCAAAATTATAGCTAAAGGAAGAAATGAGCGTGAGAAAAAGCAAAACGCTCTTTCCCACGCTGAAATTGAGGCTATTAACGAGGCTTGCAATAAGCTTGGCAGTTGGCGCCTTGACGGTTGTGAAATGTATGTTACCTTAGAGCCTTGCCCTATGTGTGCGGGAGCTATTATAAATGCAAGGATAAAAACCTTGATTTTCGGAGCATATGACATTAAAATGGGAAGCATCGACAGCGTTGTAAACCTTTGTGATTACCCATATAACCACAAGGTTGAGGTTTATGGAGGGATTTGTGAGGCCGAATGCCTTGAAATTTTGCAAGATTTTTTTAAGAAACTGAGGTAAATTAAAGTTTAGCGGCGAGCCGCCGCAGGCAATTCGTTACAGCTATAATGGTCGTACTCCTACCCCCGACAATTAAATTGATATATTGTAGGGGCAGGTCTCTGTGCCTGCCCGCTAATTACTGATTCTTTTGCGGGAGGGCATGGAAAGACTCCCTCACAGTGTGAGGGAGACAGGTTCGTAAAACCTTCCCCTACAAAGCGAATTCAATTCACGTGGTTAAACATTAATTTATTATAGATTTTTTGTATTCGCTGGGGGTCATTTTGGTAACGCTTTTAAAGCATTTACTAAAATACTGTGGGGTATCAAAGCAGAGCATATCCGAAATTTGAGAGATATTATATCTTTCCTCACGGATTAGTCGCTTTGCCTCTCTAATTTTAAGTGAATTATAATATTTTATTATTCCGTGGTGGACGACAAACAGCTTTTTAACAGTACTTTCGCTTTTACCAACCGCCTTTGCAACATCGCCAATAGTTATTTTACCGTAAATATTTTTCTTTAAAATATCAATTATTTCCTTTATGTCATACGGCACATTTATACCGTCTATCAAATAGCTTCGACGCATTTTTTTGGTAACAACATCAGTATTGCGGCAAAGCTTTATAAGAAAAATTTCAAGTAAATTTTTAGTCATCTGACTACTGCCAAAGGGGGCGGTGGTCAGTTTTTTTGTTTTTTGTATAAGCGGATTTGTTTCGTCCTCTAATTTAAAGCAGGAAAGACCCTCCTCAAAAAGCGAGGAAAGAAGACTTCTTTCTTCGGCGCTGAGCTTAAAAATTTTACCCTCAAAATTTTTCATTGCCCGACTTTTGCATTCAAAGGTAATAATGCTGACATTTGGGGAGGTGTTGTTATTACCCGAAAGGTTATGAAATTCGTTAGGTTTGTGAAAGGTCATTTCGCCACTTCTAAGAATAAAGCTGTTTTTATCGGCGGTGCAAATCATCTCGCCCTTATCAATATACACCATTTCCCAAAAATCGTGGCTTTCGCCGTCATAACAGAAGCTTTTTGAAAGCTCCATATAAAAAATTGTGATAAGCTTTTCTACATTGAATAATTTATCAAAACTTAAACGTGCAAATTTATCTCCCATAAAAATACCTCGTTACCCGATTTTATAAGTATTATAGCCGATTTTACTCCTATTTGTAACAGGCTAAATGATATAATAAAAACGGAAATTATAAAAGGAGGTATTTTTATGTATACTGTATTGGCTATTTCCTGTCACCCAGATGATATAGAAATAAATTGTGCAGGTACTCTTTTAAAGTGCAAGGAGAGAGGCGACCGAGTTGTCGTTTGCCATGTTGCCAACGGTAATATGGGACACATGGAAATAATGCCCGATGAATTGGGGGCGATGCGTATCGGGGAGGCAAAGCGTTCAGGTGATTCGGTTGGTTTTGAAACTGTTACCTGTGATGTGGGCGACCTTCTTGTAAGCGCTGCCAGTAAAGAACAGCACGACAAAATTGTTGAGGTAATAAGAAAATATCAGCCTGATTTTATAATAACTCACGGTCCTGACGATTATATGGGCGACCATGTTGAGGTATCTAAGCTTGTTTTTGCGGCTTCGTTTGCGGCAAGTGTACCTCATTATGAGCCACAGCTAGGCAAAGCCGCACCTGTTACACCGATATTCTATATGGAAAATTCAGGACTTCTTAATTGCGACCCGACAGAATATGTAGATATAACCGACCATATTGAAACAAAGCTTAAAATGTTAAGTATGCACGAAAGTCAGATAACCTGGCTTGGCGACCACGACGGTAACGATGTGCTTGAAAATACCCGTATTTTTGCCCGTGTAAGGGGTATTCAGTGCGGTGTTAAGTATGCCGAGGGCTTCAGACATTGTAATGTTGACCATAGAAATACAACAAAAAGACTTTTGCCGTAAAAGGTAAACTAAATTAAAGAAAGAGGGAATAAATAATGGATTTTAATTCAACAGTTAAAGGCTCAGCTTTAGAGGGCTTTTATCCCGCAGGCTGGGATTTCCTAAAAATCGATGCGTGTATTGATGCACCTGAAAAAATTTGCGAAAAACAGAGCTTTTGGAATGACGGTTTTATGCCTGTAAAGTGCGACAGTCTAGGCGAATTTGAAACCTATATGGGACACGAAATTGCAATGCAGATTAAATTAGCCCGTGACAGAAATGAAAAAATTGCATTTATTTTGCCTGTAGGTCCTATGGGTATGTATAAATGGGTGGTTTATTTTATTAAAGAGTGGGGAATTTCCTGCGACCATGTTTATACCTTTAATATGGACGAATGGGCAGACAGCGAGGGCAACACCTTAGCACCCGATAACCACGGCTCTTTTCAATATGCAATGGAGCAGGCGCTCTTTAATCCTTTGGGTGAGCTTACCGTTCCTAAGAATCAGAGAAATTTTGCTACAAAGGATAATCTTCCTACATACCCTGAAAAAATCGACGCTTTAAAGGCAGAGGGCGCAAAATTAGTTTTAGTTTACGGAATAGGCAGAATGTGCCACATTGCTTTCTGGGAGCCTACCTTTGCAGCAGATTATGCTACTGCTGAGGAATGGGAGGCAGCGCCCTACAGAATAGGTGCTAAAATCCACCCCTTGACCGTTGAGCAGAATGCGCTCACAAGCTTTAAATCAAGAACTCCGTTAGTGCCTTGCCGTGCAAATACTATAGGACCTGGTCTTTTCTTAAAGGCTGACTATGCTATAGGCGGTGCAGACGGAACGCTCGGCAGAGGTATGCAATGGCAGGGACTTTCCCTCTGGATGACTCTCCGCCACGGCAAAACACCTTGGATTACATCTTCTTATATACCAACTCTTGCAGGCAGACTTTTCTTCTTAAAGGAATTAGCAGGTCCGTTAGAGGCAGAGTGTAACTAAATAATGAAAGCCGTCGAAGGTAGGCACTCCGTAAGGAAGTTGTCTCCCTTCGACGGCTTTTTTATATAACAAAAATGACACTTTCGCTTTGAAAGTGTCATAGTGGGTTACATACTTTGAACAACACCCATCTCGAAAATCAAAAAGTTTTATTATTATGAGACAGGTACAGTGTTTTATAAAATTTATAATTATTTATCAAATTGTGCTTTGATTTGTTCATTAACTCTTGCATCCATTTTAGGAATAAGTTTTAAGTCTTCTTCTTTTATACTTATTTCTGCAATATCGTCTTTTTCACCATACTGTGGAAAATTGACAAGCCAGGTTCCGTTTGAATTATCTTCAAGACAAATCCAACCCTGCATTCCTTTGTGAACGCCATCTTTAACATACTTATCTTTTTCTACAATTACTTCTACACAATCCATCATTTTCATATTATTTACCTCCTAACGGCGTAGTTAATTTGATATGACCATTTGGATAAACCATCCACCCAGTTATAAAAGATACTTTATTGTCATTATCTTTTCGAGCAATTTCTATCTTGATACTTAATCGTTGTCCTTTATCATTAAGTTTGCCTAATGTATAGTTGCCATCGATATATTTCTCTAAAGCTTGTTTTTCTATTTCCGCTTTTAGATATTTCGAATCTTCAACCGAATAACCCCACGACTTAAAAAGTTTATCTTTCCCGTGTCCATATTCACACTTTGTATCAAATAGATATGGGTCAAATTTACTATAAGCACTATCGGATGAACTTTTGGTTAATACATCATTATATGAAATATCTTTTAATACGCAATGACAAAATGGATGGTGTGGCCATTCGGGAGTCTTCTCCCTTAAAAACCAACATTCATGTAATTTGAGACATTCCGGACAATGCTTGTCGCTCAAATTACGATGTATCCATTTTTTCCATTTTGGTGCAGTCGGTGTTTTCTCCCCCCACACGCCAGCAGAAAACAATTCATTTAAAAATCCCATTTGTATAATACTCCTTTCTTTTTAATTGTTCAAGAATATTATACATAAAGTAAAACCGACATTCACCGACATCTTTTAAAAAATTCAATTTTACATTTATAACATAAATCATTTTTATAAAAATTGAGGCACCTTCCTTACGGAGGGTGCCACAAAGACGGATTTTTATTTTAGAAAATTTTTTATTTCATCGGGGGTTACTGTTCCGAAAAGGAGCAACAGTGTCCCATAAAGACAAATCGAAACAACACACAACAGTATTATGTAAACCAAAACATCACTTATAGAGAAAATATTAAGAAGTGTGCTTGCAAGTATGGTGACGGTTAAAGCAGAAACAAGAGGAATGATAATTTCCCCTAAAAGCTTTAATCTTGCCTTGCTTATTTTCATAAGTCTGGCTAAATGTAAAAGGCAGGTAAAAATGTTTGAAAAATACATAATAATTATAAAGCCTTTAAGTCCCATAAAAGGTAAAAGAGCGATAACCAACACAATTCTTAACGAGGAATCGGAAAGAGCGGTAAAAAAGGTGTAATTTTGTTGGTCAAGTCCCTTTAAAATGCCGTCTGAGATGCTGTCAAGATACATAAGCGGCACTATTGGTGAGAGAACTCTTAGTAAATATCCCACAGAGGGGTCTTTATAGATTAAAACTCCTATTTTATCCCCTGCAGTATAAAAAATCGCTCCGAAAATGAATGAAATAATTGCCGTAAGCTTTAATATTTTTTCGGTAGCAGATTTAACTACTTGGGTATGATTTCGTGCCGCCGCCTCGCTCATTTCGGGAATAAGCAGGGTTGAAACCGAATTAAGTACCGCCGAGGGGAAAAAGAGAATAGGCAAAGCCATACCTTTTATCATACCAAACTGTGAGAGGGCGTTTTCTCCGCCTAATTTATATTTAGCAAGACTTTGAGGTACTAAAATATTTTCACCTGTTCTGAGTGCTGTATTAAGATACCTCCCCGAGGTTATAGGAAGAGCAATATCGGAGATTTTTTTGATGATTTTATAGGGCGGTCGGCTTCTACCCGTTAGAGCGGACAGCTTTTTGCGGTCAAAAGCAAAGGTAAGACCCAATAAAAGGCAGCCTACAAGCTCTGAAATAACGTCTCCTAACATTACTGCCGCGCAGCTAACAGCAATTCCCTTATTTATAAATGCTTTTACAAGAATCACTACCAAAAAAATTCTGACAGTTTGCTCAGTCAACTGAGCACAAGCTCCGGGAGTTGCCTTTCGGCGTGCTATAAAATAACCCTTTAAGCAAGAGGTTATTCCCATAAAAGGTAACGAAAATGGTAAAATCCTCAGCGCATTTGCCGCACGGACGTCTTTTAAAATACTGCCTGCTATAAAATCTGCGCCGAAATAGACTATCGCTACCGAGGTAATCGCTATTATAAGGGTTATTTCTATGCTGCGCTTTAAAATTTTAAGTGTTCCATTTTTAGAGCCTAAAGCAAGCTCCTCGGCAACAAGGCGGGTGACTGCTGTGCTGATGCCTGACGAGGCAAAGGTTGACACTAGCATATACACGCTGAAAACAAGCTGATAAAGACCGATACCCTCGCTGCCGATAAGGGCGGCGAGCCACACCTTGAAAATTATACCTGCAAATCTTAAAATTAGCGAAGATGCGGTTAAAATTGCTGCATTTTTAATAAAAACAGTTTTTTTCACATTTTTCCCTACTTAAATTTAATCTTATTTAATAGTATGATGTGGATAAGAGTTAAATTCACTTGAAATACAGCTTATTTTTTGGTATCATAAAGAAAAGTATGTTTAAAAGGCGGTGGTAATATGAATTCACCCTTAGCAGACAGATTAAGACCTAAAGTAATTGATGAGGTTGCAGGGCAAAAGCACCTTTTGTCAAAGGATAAGGTTTTGCGTAGAATTATAGATTCGGGAGAAATACCAAATCTTATTTTTTACGGGCCTTCGGGCGTAGGAAAAACCACCGTTGCAAACATTATTGCGGCAAAAAGCGGCAAAAAGCTTCATTACCTTAATGCTACTACTGCATCAACTGCTGATATTAAGGAAATTATAAACAGTATCGGTACTATTGACAGTATTGGTGGAATACTTTTGTATCTAGATGAGATACAGTATTTTAATAAAAAACAACAGCAAATATTGCTTTCCTATATAGAAAACGGTGATATTACCCTTATTGCCTCCACAACGGAAAATCCGTATTTTTATGTTTATAACGCAATTTTAAGCCGTTCCACGGTATTCGAGTTTAAAACTCTTTCTTCGGAGGATATTTTTTCGGTTTTGGAGCGAGGTATAGGTATTTTATCGGCAGAAAGAGGAAAGGCTATAAAAATAAGCAATGAGTCCCAAAGAAAAATAGCGACCGCCGCCGCAGGCGATGTAAGACGTTCGCTTAATATGTTAGAGCTTTGTGTGCTTACAGCCGATATAGGTGATGAAATAGTTGTAGGCGATGAAACAGTTGAAGAAATACTCGCTTCTAACTCTGTGCGCTATGACCGTGAGGGCGATGAGCATTATGATATTGTTTCGGCTTATCAAAAGTCCATGCGAGGCTCTGATCCTGATGCCGCAATTTATTATTTAGGAAGGCTTTTAGCAGCAGGTGATTTGCCAAGTGCTTGTAGAAGACTTCTTGTTTGTGCTAATGAGGATGTAGGACTCGCCTACCCTCAGATAATACCTATTGTAAAGGCCGCGGTTGATACTGCTATGATGGTTGGTCTGCCAGAAGCCAGACTCCCTCTCGCAAATGCAGTTATATTGGTAGCAAATTCACCCAAATCTGTTAGCGCCCATGATGCTATTAATGCTGCTATGGCGGATATCGAAATGGGTGTAGGAGGCGATATTCCCCGTCAGCTTCAAAACAAGCATTTTGACGGTGAGGATGCTACCGTGAGGGGACAAAATTATAAATATCCACACAATTATTCGGGACATTATGTAAACCAACAGTATTTGCCTGATAATATTAAGGATAAGAAATATTATAATTACGGTGATAATAAAACCGAACAGAAATTTAAGGAATATTGGGCAGCAATTAAAAAGACAGGTAGGTGAGGTGCAGGTAATGAGGGATTATAAGCTACCCCGAAGGACCCTGTTTTTATGGCAGCTACGTACTGTAATAATAGAATTACTGTTATTATGCGTGTGCGGATATTTAAATTTAAAATTTCGTTTACTTTTAATATTATTTATAGATTTCACAATATTTTTTTTGCTTTTGATTATATGGTATATCCCAAGCTATTTTAAAAGCTGTAAAATAAGGCTTTCTAATGATGGAATCATAATAAGACGGGGTGTAATAATAAAAAATACCCATATTTTGCCATTTTCGAGACTTATTTATACACAAACTCTTGTAACACCTTTAGCTAAGCTTTTTGGATTAAAGGCGGTGACCTTAAAAGCGGCACGTAGCAGACTGTTTGTGCCCGAAATGAACGAATTTGATGCCGATAGTCTTTTGACTGCGCTTGCAAATGGTGAGAAGCAATGAAAAAAGAATTCAGAGCCCACCCTCTTATGATACTTACCTTTATTAAACCTTTTTTGTTTGTGCTGATTCTACCCTTTATTAAAGCTCTTTTGCAGTATTTTACAGACCGGCAGATTAACGATGTATTAGGATTCGAATTACTAATATTTGTAATTTTAACTATAATTGCCTTTCTTAGGTACAGAGCTTATAGAATTTATTGCGATAATGAATCTGTTACGGTTAAAACAGGTTTTATATTAAAGAAGACGGCAGAGATAAAAATTTCAAACCTTTCTTCTGTCAAAGCCACACAAAATCCATTGGATGCAGTTTTCGATGCGGTCACCTTTAGTATTAATACCGAGGCAGGCTCTACCAATCGAGCTGATTTTAAAATGAAAATGCGAGTTAAAGATTGCGAAGAGCTTACTTCTTATTTATATGCAGGTGAAGCGGTTTCAAAGGTGCGTTTTTCAGCATTAAGAGTAGCAATTATGGCGGCGGCGACCTCATCTGCCTTTTCAGGTATAATTATCGGCGTTCCCATAATAAACCGTGCCGGTAAGCTTTTGGGTGTAGGTCTTAGTGATATGCTGTTAGATGAGCTGAACAATGTTTCTTCCAGAGTAGAAACCTACTTTCCGCCTGTAGTAAACACGGTTACTCTTATCATATTACTTTGCTATGCGGTTTCCTTTTTGTATTCTTTTTTCAAATATATAAATTTTAAATTGCTTTTGAATGAAGATAAATTAGAGGTTCACACGGGCTTCTTTGTAAAAGTTAAAACAGCATTTAAAAAGGCATCTGTCAATAATGTTATGATAGTTCAAACCCCTTTAATGCTACTGTTACGCAGATATGCTATGAAAGTCAGCGTTGGCGGCTTTGGTGAGGCTAAAAGCGAATCGCAAATAGTAGTTCCCGCAGGTAGCTATAAAGAATTAAAAAGCGATTTTGCAGAATATTTCCCGTTTTTAATGCCTGATGGCAATTCCATAAGAGCAAGGCGGGATATTCTTATTAAAGGCAGATTTCTTTTTTTACCTACCGTATATTTAATCTCTTTGCTGACTGTATCTATTAGTTCCTGCCTGCTATTTACTGATTTTACCCGATTTATATTTTTTGTAACAGTAGTTTTGCTTTGCATATTATTTTATTATGCTTATATATGCCTTTTTGAATATGAGTACGGTAAGATTAAATTCGGTAAAAGTATAATGGCTAAAAGTACAAAGGGCTTCAGAACCTGCCGTCTTTATTGTCCTAGAGAAAAAGTGGGAGAAATTAAAATCACGAGATTTTTTACCGATTTTTATTACAAAACCTGCCGTGTGCGCATAACTGTGTGTTCCGAGGGTGCCGATACTATAAGAGTAAGGCATTTAAACTACTATGAAGTAATGCGAAATATTTACCGAAATTTCGATTTATAGGTATAATTTTAACTTTTAAGCAAAAAATAAGAATGTTTCACGTGAAACATTCTTATTTTTTGTGAGGAATATATCTTATGGAGATATTAATTAGTTGTGTAAAAGCTTTTTTAGTTGGCGGGTTTATTTGCCTTATCGGGCAGGTGTTAATTGATTACACAAAGCTGACTCCGGCAAGAATTCTGGTTTCCTTTGTTGTAGGCGGAGTCATACTGACGGCTATCGGAATTTATGAGCCGATAGTGAAGTTTGCCGAGGCAGGCGCGACCGTTCCTTTAACAGGCTTCGGCTATAGCCTTGCAACCGGAGTTAAAGAGGCGGTTAAGCAATACGGTTTAGCAGGCGCGCTTGCAGGAGGGCTTACTGCGACTGCCGCAGGTATTACGGCGTCTGTTTTTTTCGGATTCATAATGGCAATGCTGTTTAAACCCGGTGATAAAACTTGAAAATAAAAATATACAAAATTTGGCCGAAAGATTTTATCTCTCGGCTTTTATAATATTCTTTACAAATTACCAACTCATTGATATAATAAAAATATATTATTCAAAACAATGTTTCACGTGAAACATTTAATTTTCTACTCTATATATCGGAGGTCCAAAATGGGCAAAATTATATCTATAGTAAACCAAAAAGGCGGTGTAGGTAAGACCACAACGGCTGTAAACCTTGCTTCTGCAATAGGAATTGAAGGCAAAAAGGTGTTGCTGATAGATGCCGATCCACAGGGAAATACCACAAGCGGCTATGGAATTAACAAAAAAGAGACTAAATTAACCTCTTATGAACTGCTTATAGGTAAAGGAACTGCCGAAACAGCGGCAATTAAAACCGAATTTAAGAATGTGGACATTGTACCGTCTTCAATGAATTTAGCCGCAGCGGAAGTTGAGCTTATAGAAATAGAGCACCGTGAGGCACAACTTAAAATGGCATTAGCTACTGCCAGAGAAAAATATGACTACATATTTATTGACTGTCCGCCCTCGCTGGGACTTATAACCATCAATTCACTTAATGCAAGTGATACGGTATTGGTGCCAATTCAGTGTGAATATTTTGCTCTTGAGGGACTTTCGCAGCTAATGGCAACGGTACGTCAGGTAAAGAGACTTTATAATTCCACCCTTGAAATTGAGGGAATAGTGCTAACTATGTATGACGGCAGACTGAATCTCACAGGTCAGGTAGTGGGCGAGGTTAAAAAGTATTTTGCGGACAAGCTTTATAAAACTGCAATACCTCGAGCTGTTAGATTATCTGAAGCACCAAGCTACGGAATGCCTATACAGTATTACGATAAGCGTTCTAAGGGTGCGGATGCCTATAACAACTTGGCTAAAGAATTTTTGAAGAAGAACAGGAGACATTAATATGGCAGCTAAAAAAGGAGGACTCGGAAAGGGTCTTGATACCCTTTTTAATGAAAATTCAACAGATAACGAGGGTACGGTTACCCTTAATATAAACGAAATCGAACCCAACCGAAATCAGCCGCGGAAGGACTTTGATGAGGCTGCTCTCACAGAACTTGCAGACAGCATCGCAAAACATGGTCTTATACAACCTATAGTGGTTCGTCCTAATTTAGATGGCACATATATGATTATTGCGGGCGAACGCCGTTGGCGTGCTTGCCGAATTGCAGGGCTTACCGAAGTGCCTGTAATGATAAAGGAAACCGACGATAAAACCCTTATGGAGCTAGCTCTTGTTGAGAATTTACAGCGTGAGGATTTAAATCCTGTTGAAGAGGCTTTAGGTTATAAAGCGCTTATTGAAGATTTCTCCCTGACACAGGAAGAGGTCGCTCATCGAATGGGTAAATCAAGAAGCGCTGTTACAAATGCGCTCAGGCTTTTATCCCTTAATGATGCCGAGCTTGAAGCTCTTAGAAAAGGAATGATTACAGCAGGTCACGCAAGAGCGCTTTTATCCTGTGAAAACGAGGAAACCCGACAAAAGCTTCTGATTTTGGCTGTCGAAGGAGCTTCTGTTCGCGAGCTTGAACGAATGGCGAGCTTCGGCAAAAAGGGCGGCGCTGCTAAAAAGACCGAAAAAGCTAAGCCTAATTTTTATAGTGAGGTTGAATTATCACTTAAAAATGAAATAGGCAGAAAGGTTTACATAAAACCGACAAGTAAAGGCAAAGGCACGCTTACAATTGAATTTTACAGCGATAAAGAGCTCACCGAATTTGCAAAAAAATTAGCAGGTGAATAAAACCACAAGCAATATAGTTTACATAATACCGACGATTTTTGTTGCGAATTATTTGATTCTTAAGCATTGACTTATTTTTTTTAGTGTGATATAATATTTAAAAATATAAAACCCTTGGAGGAGAATTAATATGAAGCGTATTCAGACCTTGGATACTAAAAATCTTTGTGAGAGTGCTAAAAACGGCGGTTGTGGCGAATGCCAGACTTCCTGTCAGTCTGCTTGTAAGACCAGCTGCGGTATTGCAAATCAGGAGTGCGAAAACACAGGTAAGTAATTATTTGAAGTTTCAAAAAACGCAAATGCCGCCTTTGGCGGCATTTTTTATAGGGATTGATTAAAAAATGATACATTGTTATAAATTAGGCGGTCTTAATATTGTACTGGATGTATATTCAGGCTCTGTGCATCTTGTAGACGAAGTGGCTTACGATATTATTGAATTGTACGAAACAAGCAAAAAAGATGAAATAACCGCCGAAATTCTTAAAAAATATAAGGGCAGAGAGGATATAACCGCAGAAGAAATTTCTGACTGTTTAGACGATATAGAAGAGCTTAAAAAGGCAGGTAAGCTTTTTTCTAAGGACACCTTTGAGCCTATGGCAGGGGATTTAAAGAAAAAGAGCGCGGGTATTGTAAAAGCACTTTGCTTACATGTAGCTCACACCTGTAATCTTAACTGCGCTTACTGTTTTGCAAGTCAGGGTAAATACCACGGTGACAGGGCAATAATGAGCCTTGAAACAGGAAAAAGAGCTCTTGATTTTCTTATTGAAAATTCGGGCAGCCGACGAAATCTTGAAGTCGACTTCTTTGGCGGAGAGCCACTTATGAATTTCCAGATGATAAAGGAATTAGTTGCTTATGCCCGCGCAAGAGAAAAAGAGGCTAATAAAAACTTCCGTTTCACTCTTACTACAAACGGTGTTTTGGTGGATGATGATGTAATCGATTTTGCCAACAAGGAAATGAGCAATGTTGTGCTTAGTCTTGACGGCAGAAAAGAAATTCACGACCGCTACCGAGTGGATTTTGCAGGCAACGGCAGTTGGGAGAAAATTGTTCCTAAGTTCCAGAGATTTGTGGAAAAAAGAGGCAATAAAAACTACTACATGCGTGGCACATTTACTCACGCTAACCCCGATTTTCTTAAAGATATTGAAGAAATGCTGTCATTAGGCTTTACTGAGCTTAGTATGGAGCCTGTAGTGGGCGCTCCCGATGAGCCTTCGGCTTTAACTAAAGATGATATGCCAATTGTTATGGAACAATACGAAAAATTGGCTGAATTAATGCTCAAAAAGCACCGTGAGGGCAAGCCCTTTACATTCTATCATTATATGCTTGACCTTAAAAGCGGTCCTTGTATTTATAAGCGTATTTCAGGCTGCGGAAGCGGTACCGAATATATGGCAGTTACCCCTTGGGGAGACCTTTATCCCTGCCATCAGTTTGTGGGTGAGGAGAAATTTAAGCTCGGTAATGTTTGGACAGGCGTGGATAATACCGATATGCAGAATGAATTTGCCGCCTGCAATGTTTATACTCGACCTGAGTGCAAAGACTGCTGGGCAAAGCTTTATTGCTCAGGCGGTTGCGCCGCAAATGCTTATCACGCAACAGGCTCGGTAAACGGTATTTACAGCTATGGCTGTGAGCTTTTCAGAAAGCGAATGGAATGTGCAATTATGCTTGAAGCCGCAAAGACGGTAGGAAAAGAATAATGACTACACCTATAGTTGATTTTGTGAGTAAATATGTTACTAAAAATGCGTTGCGACTGCATATGCCTGGGCATAAGGGTAACAATGCTTTAGGATTTGAAGCCTTGGATATTACCGAAATAGAGGGCGCAGATGTTTTATATGATGCAAAAGGTATTATAAAACAAAGCGAGGATAATGCCGCCGAGCTTTTTGGCAGCGCAAAAACGGTATATTCAACCGAAGGCTCGTCCCTTTGTATCAGGGCAATGCTTTATCTTGCAAAAATTTATGGTAATACTAAGGGTAAAAGAGCTATTATTGCCGCGGGGCGCAACGCACATAAAACCTTCGTTACAGCGGCGGCGATTATGGATTTTGAGATCGAGTGGCTGGCTCCAGAAAATACTGAGACGGTAATTTCTTGCGATATAACGCCGCAGTTTTTAGAAGATTATTTAAAAAATACGCCTAAAAAACCATTGGCGGTGTATGTTACAAGCCCCGATTATTTGGGAAATATGCTTGATATATCCGCTTTGGCTGATATCTGCCAAAAATATGGTGTGTTGTTGCTTGTAGACAATGCCCACGGTGCATATTTAAGGTTTTTGCCGAAAAACTGTCACCCCATAAACTTAGGCGCAGATATCTGCTGTGATTCGGCGCATAAAACCCTGCCTGTTTTAACGGGAGGAGCATATCTGCATATAGCTAAAAATGCGCCGCAGCTGTTTTTAAAGCAGGCGGAAAATGCAATGTCGGTCTTTGCATCTACAAGCCCGTCTTATTTGATTTTACAGTCACTTGATATGGCGAATAAATATTTAAGCGGTGGCTACAGCGAGCGGCTTTCAGCCTTTATAGAAAAAACAGAGCGACTAAAAAATGAGCTTAAAGCCTTTGGATATAAGCTATACGGTGACGAACCTTTAAAGTTGACAATAGCCCCAAAAAGCTACGGCTATACGGGTTATGAATTAGCGGAGCTTATGGCAGAAAAGGGTATAGTGTGCGAATTTTCCGACCCTGATTTTACGGTGATGATGCTAAGCTGTGATATGAGTGAAGCCGAGTTAATGCTTTTAAGAAACTCCTTACTGAGCATTAAACGAAAAGCGGAAATAACTGTAAATCCGCCTCGGCTTATGTGTTGTAAAAAACAAATGTCACCCAAAGAAGCAATTTTTTTGCCATCAAAAGAGCTTAATATAGATGAGTGCTGCGGCGGTATTCTGGCGACGGCTACAGTAACCTGTCCACCTGCTATACCAATAGCGGTTTGCGGTGAGGAAATAACTTCGGAAGCAATAGAATGCTTTAAATATTACGGGATAAAAACTTGTTTTGTAGTAGACAATACAAATTAAACAGTAAAGGAAACATATATGAAACCGGTACTTTATATTATAATTCCATGCTATAATGAGGAATCTGTATTACCTGTTACTGTTCCTGATTTCAAGGAAAAAATTTCAACCCTTACGCAAAAGGGTATGATAAGCAGTGACAGTCGAGTGCTTTTTGTTAATGACGGCAGTAAAGATAAGACTTGGGATATTATCTGTGATTTAGCTAAAAAAGACCCTGTTTTTAAGGGTATTTCTTTAAGCCGAAACCGCGGTCACCAAAACGCTCTGCTCGCAGGTCTTACGGAAGCCATAGATAAATGTGATATTTCAATATCTATCGACTGTGACGGCCAGGATGATATTGACGCAATGGACAAAATGGTGGAGGAATATTTGGGTGGCGCCGACGTGGTTTATGGGGTGCGAGCTAACCGTGAGACCGATACATTTTTCAAACGCACTACAGCGCAGGGCTTTTATAAATTTATGAGACTTTTAGGTGCGGATATAGTATATAATCACGCCGATTATAGATTAATGTCAGCAAAAGTGCTCAAAGAACTTAAAAATTTTAAAGAGGTTAATCTGTTCTTGCGTGGAATTGTTCCATTGGTGGGCTTTAAATCCACCTGTGTTTATTATGAGCGCAAGGCTCGTCTTGCAGGAAAAGGACATTATCCCTTAAAGCGTATGATATCCTTGGCTCTTAACGGAATTACAAGTCTTTCTATTAAACCTATCAGAATTATAACCGCTTTAGGCTTTTTGGTAGCTCTTATAAGCCTTGTGGGAATAATCTGGTCAGTAGCAGTAACCTTAATGGGTAAAAGCGTTGCAGGCTGGGCATCAATTGTGAGTATTACCTGTTTTTTGGGAGGGATTCAGCTTTTGAGCCTTGGCGTAATAGGTGAGTATATTGGTAAAATGTATCTTGAAGTAAAGGCCAGACCCCGATATATCATCGAGAAGCGTACTGAGGAGGAAGTATAAAAAATATGAATATAGCTTTTTATACATTGGGCTGTAAGGTAAATCAGTACGAAACACAAAGCCTAAGAG
>JBGVRU010000029.1:0-25964 GCA_045128715.1 Acutalibacteraceae bacterium
GCGTTCTCATCGTAAAGATAACGAATATTTTTATGCCACACATTCTTTTTATTCGTTTGACGATTTTAAAAAGCAACTTTCTGTTCACAACAGAAGATACAATAATTTTCCTATGCGTCCGCTTAATTGGAAATCTCCTGCCGATTACATCAAAGCTTTTATCTCTAACGGCGAAGTTTTCTAATTTTGTAACACATCATTGACAAACCAACAATTGCAAATAAACACTTAAAAAATTAAAACTGTCGTCTTAGCTTTTCTAAGGCGGATTTTTCTATTCGGGAGACATAGCTGCGTGAGATATTAAGTTTTTTCGCAATTTCACGCTGAGTCAGTTCCCTTTCGTTGCCGATACCGTACCGCATTTCTATAATTTTTTTCTCTCTGTCGTCAAGTGTGCCGGAAAGTATAACCCTGAGCTTTTCTAATTTAAGCTTTGTATCTATTTCCTCAACAATATCCCTCTTATCTGCGATGATATCAATAAGGGTTAGAGCGTTTCCGTCCTTATCGGTATCAATAGGATCGCTTATAAACACATCCTGTGAGGTTTTCTTTTGATTGCGGAAAAACATTAAAATCTCATTTTCTATGCAACGTGCGGCATAGGTGGCAAGGCGGATATTTTTATCTGCTTTGAAGGTAGAAACGGCTTTTATAAGTCCTATAGTGCCAATTGATATAAGATCATCTTGATCTGCACCTGTGGCGTAATATTTTTTAACGATATGTGCTACAAGCCTTAAATTATGCTCAATAAGCTGATTTCGGGCATTTATATCTCCATTTTGGCTTTTTTCAAGCAACTCTGCTTCCTTATCTGCCGATAGCGGCTGTGGATACGAGCCTGCGCCCGTTACGTGCAAGGCAAAATAATAAAGACCTGCTGCTAATTCAAGTAAAAGCTTAAACATTTAAAGCAACCCCTTCTTACTGTTATGTAGAAATATATGATTTTGGGGGCTTGTCGCTTGACTTGTGTGAATTATTATATATTGACAATATTCGCATATTGTTATATAATTAATATAAAGAATGAGAGAATAGCAAAAGAATGCATTTATGTAATCTTTTGCTATTATTTTTTATAAAAGCTTGTAAGGATTTAATAATGCTAAGTGCAATAGGAAAAATAATAGAACGATTTGCCAACCAAAAATTTCGCTTATATATCGGGTGGATTATTAAAACCAAGGCAGATGTTACAACTGCACTTAATTTAGGAACTTTTGCGGTATCAACAGCCAAGCAGGAGCTTTAGTATATAGATTAGGAAGACTGGGTTATGGATTATATTTCAAAAATTAAGGGATTAAAACTTTACTTGTTTGATATGGACGGCACACTGTATATAGGTGACAACCTTTATGATTTCACGATAGAGCTACTCGAAAAAATCAAGGAAAACGGCGGCAGATATATGTTTATGACCAATAACTCATCAAAGAGTGTTGCCGATTATATTAAGAAGCTTGAAAAACTTGGAATAAAGGCTCGATACGAGGATTTTATAACCTCATCGCAGGCAACTGTTTTTTATCTTAAAAACAATCACCCCGATGCGAGACTTTATGTTTGCGGTACTCAATCTTTAAAGGACGAGCTAATAGGCGAGGGCTTTACTGTTACTGAGAACCTTGACAAGGTTGACTGTATTATTATGGGCAACGATACAGAGCTTACTTTTAAGAAACTCCACGATATATCATATATGCTTTGTACAAGGGATTTGCCTTACATTGCTACTAATCTTGACTATGTTTGTCCTACTGAATTTGGCTCTGTGCCTGATTGCGGTAGCATTTGTGATATGATTTACAATGCAACAGGCAAACGTCCGCTTCTTATCGGCAAGCCCGAAGCGTTAATGCCGCAGCTTGCTATGGAGAGGACAGGATATAAAAAGGAAGAGACTGCAGTAATAGGCGACCGTATTTATACCGATATTAAGAGCGGCATAAACGCAGGAACGGTAAGTATTCTTGTTATGAGCGGCGAGACCACCTATGAGATTTTAGAAGCTTCCGAAGATAAACCCAATATAGTTTTGGAGTCAGGTAAAGAGATACTTGAAGCTTTAAAAAGGTGAATAACTGATAGCTATTGATGTTGGGTGTTTTGCTTGAATAATAAGAAAAGTTATGTTATATTAAACTAAGTTGTGAGGTGGTAAGATGCGTATAGCAGTAGCTATGGATTCGTTTAAGGGCAGTCTTAGCTCTTTACAGGCAGGTAATGCGGTTAAAGAGGCGGCTTTAAGGCTTGATAGTGGGGCAGAGGTTTTTGTCCGTCCTTTAGCAGACGGCGGAGAGGGTACGGTTGAGGCTTTATATACAGGGCTTGGCGGTGAAAAGGTGAGTATCACAGTAAGCGGTCCTATGAAAGCTCCTGTAAATGCCGAATATCTTATTTTATCTGACGGTAAAACCGCAGTTATTGAAATGTCAGCGGCGGCAGGAATAACGCTGATTTCTGCTGATGAACGAAATCCTTTAGAAACCACTACTTACGGTGTTGGAGAGCTAATAAAGGATGCAATAACACGGGGATGTAGGAATTTTATTGTAGGTATAGGCGGCAGTGCCACTAATGATGGCGGCGTAGGAATGCTTAGTGCTTTAGGATTTGAGTTTTTAGATGAAGGCGGTAACGTTATCCCGCTCGGTGCAAGGGGACTTGAAGTTTTAAAACATATATCAACGGAAAATGTAATTCAGGAACTTAAAAAATGCAAATTCCGTATAGCCTGTGATGTTACGAATCCTCTTTGCGGCGAAAACGGTTGCAGTACCGTTTACGGACCGCAAAAGGGTGCTACCCCTGAAATGATAGAAAAAATGGATAAGTGGCTTGAAAATTATGCTGATATTTCTAAAACTGTATCAGCTAATTCCAATATGAATTATGCGGGTGCAGGTGCTGCAGGCGGTTTAGGTTTTGCTTTTCGAACCTTTATGAATGCAGAGCTTGAATCGGGAATTAAAATAATTTTAGAGGAAACAAAACTTGAAGACTATATAAAAATTGCTGATATTGTTGTTACAGGAGAGGGAAGACTCGATTCTCAGACCGCAATGGGTAAAGCGCCTATCGGGGTAGCAAATTTAGCCCAAAAGTACGGTAAAAGGGTAATAGCATTTTCAGGCTGTGTTACTGAGGATGCCGAAATCTTAAATACTTGTGGAATAGATGCTTTTTTCCCGATAGTCAGGGGTGTTACTACATTAGAAGATGCATTAGAACCCCGAAACGCTTACAAAAATTTAGTAAACACCGCTCATCAGGTTTTCAGGTTAATTAGTATTAAATAATTTATCTTAGCAAAAGCATTTAAGCCGTCCGCCTGACAAATAATAATTTTTAGTCTTTTCTTGTCTTATTACTTGTAATACGGCAGCATTACAAGAATGAATCGGATAAAAAGCACCTAAATATACCAATTTGAGGCTGGTTCGGATTATTTGCTCTACCCTAACAAAAAAGAGCTATCTTGACGTCACCTTTCTTAAGGAGTGTGTCACCAAGATAGCTTTTTTCTTTTAATTAAAGCAATTTTTTATATCCGTCACCGAAAAGCTTCTCGGCAAACCATACCTCCTTAACGGTAAAACGCTTGCCGTTAAGGTAATTAAGAATACCCGCATCGGTCTTAAAATCAAATTTAAGGCTGTAGGAGTAAAGAGCCTGTTTATCAAACCCCAATTTCTTATCGTTGGATTTACTGTATTTGCCTTCACCTAAAAGCGGGTGACCTATAGCTGCCAGATGGGCACGTATTTGGTGAGTACGTCCCGTAAGAAGCTCAATTTCAAGAAGTGATAAATTGTTTTTACTTTCAAGTACAGTGTATTTTGTTTTAACAAATTTATTGGTATCGGTGGATTTTTTGGACATATAAACTCTGTTTTTATCCTCATTCTTTTCAAGATACCCCTCAAGCAAATCAGTTTTCTTTTTAGGTACTCCGTGAACAACTGTGAGATAGCGTTTATCAACCTCACGGTATTTAATTTTATCACAAAGAATTCTTAGTGCCTCTGCATTTTTTGCTGCTATTACAATGCCGCCTGTATTGCGGTCAATGCGGTTTGCTAATGCTGGGCGGAAGCTGTTTTCGTCTTCGGGGTCATATTCGCCGTTATCGTAAAGATAGTGCTGAATTCGGGCAATTAGCGTGTTTGTGTATTCGTTTTTATCGGGATGAACAAGTAAGCCCTGTTTTTTATCAGCGAGCAGAATATTTTCGTCCTCATAAACTATATCAAGCTTTGCAGGTGCTGATAAAAAGTCATAAGTAGGCTTTACTTGTGTAAAAAATTCATCATTTATATAGGCTTCTACCTTGTCTCCGATATTGAGTCTTGTGCTTATTTCAGCACGCTTTCCGTTAACTTTTATACGTTTGGTGCGTATGTATTTAAACATAAGAGAAGCCGGCAACGAGGGGCAGTTTTTAACGATGAACTTGTCAAGCCTTAAGGTGGCATCATTTTTAGTAATAATAAATTCTTTCATTTTACAGTCCTACTTGAAAATTTTGGTTGTATATAATATAATTATTATAAATTTTTGTTTTTAAGTAAAGTGAGGCACATAATGAGCGAAAATCTTCATGCAAAACATCGTGAGCGCGTAAGGGATGAATTTTTTGCGCGTGGCTTCAGCGATGATACACCTGAGCACAAGGTTCTTGAAATGCTTTTGTTCTATGCCCTTCCACGAAAGGATACAAATGAAATTGCACATCTCCTTCTCAATCGATTCGGCTCTCCGTCAAAGGTGTTTGATGCTTCGCCTGAAGAACTTATGAAGGTGAACGGTGTGGGCGAAAAGACCGCCGCACTAATTAAACTGATGGTTCCCGTTATACGTATGTATGTAAACGATAAGCTTAAGGCTAAAAAGAAATTTGCAGATATGGACGAAATAGGCGATTATCTGCTTAAGAAGTATCTTGGTTTTACAAAAGAGATTGTTGCTATAACTTCACTTGATAATAAGGGCTGTATACTTGGTTTTGATATTATCGCTGAGGGCGATTTAGATGCTGTTACGGTTTCTACAAGAAGTGTTATTGAAACAGCTATAAACAGAAAAGCTGCCTGTATCATACTTTCACACAACCATCCCGACGGTGATGCAACTCCAAGTAACGAGGACATTAGAACAACTGCAAAGCTTTGTCAGGCTATGCGTAACATTAACATTCCTCTTCTTAATCATTTCATTCTTTGCGATAATGATTACGTTTCTTTAGCTGTAAGTCAAAATTATAAGCATTTATTTACTGTTTAGCGTATTCATTTTCGGCAACTCGGTAGCCTATACCGTTTTCAGTAAACAAATATTTAGGGTATTCTGAGTTATTTTCAAGCTTGCGACGAAGATTTGTTATATTTACCCTTAAAATTCCTGTGTTACTGTCGGTTCTGGGTCCCCAAACGCTTTTTAAAATAAAATCGTTGCTCAAAACCTTTCCTGCGTGGCGGCATAAAAGAGATAGTATTTTAAATTCGTTTTTGGTAAGATGAATTCTTTTATCATTAAGGAAAACCGAGTTACTTTCATAATCAACCTTTAATTCATCGTTTAAGTAAAGTGTTGTGAGAGGTATACCCTTTGCCGCATTAAGCTTTGATATTCTTTTGGCGCAAATACCTATACGGGCAGTAAACTCGGATGAAAAAAATGGTTTTCTTATAAAATCATCAGCCCCGGCTTCGATTGAGGTAACGGCGGCATTTTCCGTTCCGTTAGCCGAAACCGCAATAATTGGGCAGTCGCTCCATTTACGTACAGAGCGTATAAACTCAGTGCCTTCCTTTTTTGGGAAAAGAGGGTCAATTATTATAATATCGGGATTATATGAGGTTATCGCTGAATATCCGTCATTTACGGTTTCAGTAAAAATAACCTCGTATTTTTTGCTTAAAAGTCCTATGATAAGCTTTCTGATTCCACGGTCAGGGTCAATTACGAGTACTTTATATTTCATAAAAGCTCCAAATAAATTAAAGTTCAGCGGTAAGCTACCAAACTTTAGAAATAATAAATGATAAAACAGGTGTTTCGTTTTGCAAAACAGATATTTAAGTTTTGGGTTTTCTAAAACACCATTTTTTCTTTTTTAAAATTAATGTTTATCTCTAATAAACATTAATTTACCATACTGTTAAGAAAGTGTCAAGAAAAAGGTATATATTGTGAATAAAAAAATAGTGATGCTTTTTAAATCAGAGTTTGACTTTCGTCATACTAATCAATTTGATGAAATTTTACCGATATTGGAATAAAACCGACTTGATATGGTGACTTACAATAAAACCATAAGCAAGGCTATAGAATAGGAGAAGATGTAAAAAATATAAGAACACCGAAGCGTGATTAAAAAAAAGTATATTGTACATAATATATTTACAAATATTGCATTAAATCACTTGACTTTTATACATAACTAAATGTAAAATAGACTAAATATAATATTAAAAGGGGTAATTTACCTTTTAATAAAAAATATTAAATTTTTGTATTCTGTGGGGTGTGCAGAATACTTTTATAGACTGAATTTTCAGATACATAATTTTTAATTTACGGAGGCAATTTTTTTAATGAACGAAACACTACCCCAAAAACATTCAAACGGAAGTGGTAATAAAGCTACTAGAAATAACACAAAAAAGAACGGTAATGCACCGAAGAACGAGAAAAAGAAAAATAATGCAGCAAAATCTGCAGGTACAAATAAAAACACAAATAATAAGAAAAGAACTACCGCTAACAGAAATACAGCTCCAAAGCGAAAGAATACTGTTAAAAATAATGTTTCCAAAAAGCCTGTAAGAATTATTCCCTTAGGTGGACTCGGTGAAATAGGCAAGAATATAACCCTTTATGAGTATGACGGTGATATGTTCCTTGTGGATTGCGGAATGTCTTTCCCCGATGAGGATATGCCGGGTATAGATATTGTAATTCCTGATTTTACCTTTGTGCTTGAAAATAAGGACAAAATAAAGGGACTTGTTGTTACTCACGGTCACGAGGATCATATCGGAGCGATTCCGTATCTTCTCAAGAATTTTAATCTTCCTATATATGCAACGCGTCTTACAATAGGGCTTATTGAGGGAAAACTAAAAGAGCATAAGCTGCTTGGTGATGCTAAGCTCAATACCGTAAAACCGGGCGAAAAAGTGACTTTAGGCAAATTTCAGGTTGAGTTTATCCACGTAAATCATTCGATTCCCGATGCGGTAGGATTTGCAATAACCTGCCCCGCAGGTACAGTTGTGCACACGGGTGACTTTAAAATTGACACTACTCCTATAGACGAGTATGTAATCGATATAGGCTGCTTTGCGGAATACGGTAAGCGTGGAGTTTTGGCTCTGCTTGCAGATTCTACTAATGTAGAAAGACCCGGTTATACCGCATCGGAAAAGCTGGTAGGCGGTTCTTTTTCAAACCTTTTTGCTAAGGCAGAGGGACACCGTATTATAGTTGCAACCTTTTCTTCTAATATACACCGAATTCAGCAGATTATAGACGAGGCTGTTAATTGCGGACGCAAGGTTGCAGTTTCGGGCAGAAGTATGATAAATGTTGTAACGGTAGCTGCTGAGCTTGGTTATCTTAATGTGCCCGATAATGTGCTTATTGATGTTGCAGATATAAGAAACTACGACCCCGGCAGAATTGTAATTGTTACAACAGGCTCACAGGGCGAGCCGCTTTCAGCTCTTCACAGAATAGCTTTTTCGGATCACAGGCAAATAGAAATCATACCGGGTGATATGATAATAATTTCCGCCACACCCATACCCGGAAACGAAAAGCTTGTAAGCAAGGTTATAAATGAGCTTATGAAGAGCGGCGCTAATGTTGTATATGAGCGTATGTACGATGTTCACGTTTCGGGTCACGCCTGTCAGGAAGAATTAAAGCTTATGATGAGCATTGTTAAGCCTAAATATGTAATCCCGCTTCACGGCGAGCAAAAGCATCTTATGAAGCATGCTCAGTTAGCAGAACAGATGGGCATTGATTATGAAAATATCTTAGTTGCGGCAAATGGAAATGTCATTGAGCTTACAGAAAATTCTATAACGGCTAAGGAAACCGTTCAGGCAGGCAGAGTTTTGGTTGATGGCTTGGGCGTAGGTGACGTTGGAAGTATAGTTCTTCGCGACAGAAAGCACTTGGCTGATGACGGTATTATAATCGTAGCGGTTTCCATTGACCGTATTACCCGTGAGGTTGTGGCAGGTCCTGATGTGGTATCAAGAGGATTTGTTTATGTTAAGGAATCAGAAGAGCTTATGAGCGAGATTAACGAGCTTGTATGCAATATTCTTGAACGCTGTTATATCCAAAATGTAAGAGACTGGAACACTATTAAGACCCGAATTAAGGACGGCGTTGCAAGATTTTTGTTCAGTAAAACAAAACGCAGTCCTATGATACTTCCTGTTATAATGGAAGTGTAATTAAATTTTAGACCACCCAAAAAGGAGAAGATATAAAATGAAGGTTGTTTTATTGGCAGATGTTAAAGGTCTTGGAAAAAAAGGCGAGCTTTGCAATGCTTCGGACGGCTATGCAAGAAACTTTTTATTCCCTAAGAAGCTGGCTGTAGAAGCTGATAATGCCGCTCTTAACGAGCTTAAAAACCGTGAGGAGTCGGCAGCTCACCACAAGCAGGAGGAAATAAATGCCGCAAAGAAGACGGCTTCCTTACTTGACGGTAAAACAGTTAGCATTGTGGCAAAGGCAGGTAGCGGTGGAAGACTTTTTGGCTCGGTTACCTCTAAGGAAATAGCAACTGAAATTAAGAAGACTTTGGGAATTGAAATCGATAAAAAGAAGATGAACGCACCCGATATAAAGAACTTCGGTGAATATACTGTTGAAATCAAGCTCTATCAGGGTATCGTTGCAAAAATTAATGTAAAGGTTACGGAGTAATCCAAAATGAGTGAAGAAAAGCTTATTTACAATCTTGACGGCGGAAGAGTGCCTTATTCTGTTGAGGCTGAGCAAGCAGTTTTAGGCTCTGTGCTTGTAGACCCCAACTGCCTTAGCGATATAGCTGTCAGTATGAAGGCGGACTATTTCTATATTCCTCAGCATAAAGAAATATATAAGACAATGGCTTCTATGTATGAGCTTAGCCAGACTATTGACTTTGTGTCTCTTCTTGAAAACCTAAAAAAGTCGGGAGTTTATGACGAGGCAGGCGGTAAGGCTTATCTTACACAGCTTGTTCAGACAGTGCCATCAGCCGCTAACGTGCTTACATACGTTGCTATTATAAGAGAGCGTTATTATGCACGTTCTCTTATGACTGCTGCTCAGGATATTATTAAAGACGTTAACGAAAATACAAAGGATTCTGGTAAGCTTTTGGATTCTGCCGAACAACGTATTTTTGAAATACGTCAGGGAAGGGAGATAAGCGGCCTTACCCATATTAAGGACGTTATTTTAAACGAGACCTATGACCGACTTACCAAAATGACTAACCCAGAAACCCGTAAGGATTATATTGGTATACCCTGCGGCATAGGCGACCTTGATAAGATGATAACAGGTCTTAATAAGTCTGACCTTATTATCTTAGGAGCGCGCCCAGGTATGGGTAAAACTTCTTTTGCACTTAATATTGCGCGTAATGTTGCAGTAAATGCAGGGAAAACGGTATGCTTTTTCTCGCTTGAAATGACACGCGACCAGTTGGCACAGCGTATGCTTTCAAGTGAAGCAGGTATAAAGAGTGAAAAGTTGCGTACAGGTGAGCTTGATGATAAGGAATGGGCAAGACTGGCTCAGGCAGGCGCGGCTTTATCTGAGGCTAATATATATTTTGATGAAACCTCGGCAATAACAGTGCCTGAAATGAAAGCAAAGCTAAGACGAATGAAGCCTGCACCCGATTTAGTCGTAATTGACTATTTGGGTCTTATGAAATCTGCAAAGGCTACTGAAAACCGTGTACAAGAGGTTTCCGAAATCACAAGAAATCTTAAAATTATGGCTAAGGAATTAAAGGTTCCAATAATTGCCTGCGCACAGCTTTCACGTGGCACCGAGGCTAAGGGCAAATCCCATAAGCCTGCGCTTTCCGACCTTCGTGAATCAGGCTCTATCGAGCAGGATGCTGATATAGTTCTCTTCCTTTACAGAGAGACTTATTATGATAATGAAAAAACAGGCGATGAGGACAGGGGAGATCCGAATAAGGCTGAATGTATCGTAGCTAAAAACCGTCACGGTGAAATTGGTACGGTTGACCTTTATTGGGACGGTCAGTTCACAAGGTTTACCTCTGTGGATGTGTTTAGATAATGGAAAAATTTGTTTTAGAAGCGATAAAAAGATTTTCGCTGCTCAAAAACGCTGATACTGTTACCGTTGCACTTTCGGGCGGAGCGGATTCTATGGCATTGCTTTACGCTTTATTTTCACTAAAAGAAAAGCTTGGCATAACCGTTAAAGCGGCTCATTTGAATCATCTTATTCGCGGTGACGAGGCTTTGCGTGACGAAGAATTTGTTAAAGCAGCATGTAAAAAGTTAGGTGTAGAGCTTACCGTAAAAAGAGAAGATGTTCCTGCCTATGCTACAGAACTGGGAATCAGCACTGAGCTTGCCGCAAGGGTTTTAAGATATAAGTTTTTGGAAGGTGTTGCAGACGGCGGTCTTATTGCAACTGCGCATACAGCCAGTGATAATCTTGAAACGGTTATTTTAAATCTTACCCGCGGCAGCGGTATCGATGGTCTTTCTGGAATACCGCCGAAACGAGGAGCATTTATCCGCCCTGTTATTCTGTGCACAAGGGCTCAGATAGAGGAATATTGTGAAATTAATAAGATTCCTTTTGTTACTGACAGTACAAACCATTCGGATGATTATACAAGAAATAAAATAAGACATAATATTGTACCTGTTTTAAAGGAGCTTAATCCGTCGGTAGAAGCAACGGTTTTAAGAAGCGCCTTACTTCTGAGGGAGGACTCTGCTTTTTTAGAAAATGCGGCAGATAAATTTTTAAATAAAAATACTTCGCCTGACGGCAAGCTATCCTTAAACGGTTTTGATGTTTTAGAGACTTCTGTTGCAAAAAGAGCTATAAAGAGTTATATTGAAAAAGCGAATCCTGATATAAGCCCCGAAAATATTCATATTGAAGAGGCTTTAAGGATAGCTGTTAAGGGCGGTAGGACAAGTCTTCCTAAAAATTATTCGCTTATTTCGGCAAATGGCTATCTTTATTTAAGGGATAATTCTAATTCCCAAGAAGCAGAATTCAGCGTTAATTTAACTAAATGCGAAAACCTTTTTTTAAGTAGTACAAAAAAAATTAATAATTTGTTATTAAATAATTTGATTAACTGTGATAAAATTGTAGGAAAATTGGTTGTAAGGACAAGACAGTCGGGAGATAGTATAAGAATTTTAGGACGAGGCTGTACCAAAACTCTTAACAAGCTTTACAACGAATGCAAAATTCCTGCCGAGTTACGCAAGCATTTGCCCGTAATAGCGGATGACAACGGTGTTGTATGGGTTTACGGAATAGGTGTTGCCCAAAGATGCGCTGTTAACAATAATACTAAACGTGTAATAAAAGTAGATGTAAAAAGGGAAGATTGAGGAAAATGATGAATAGAGATATTAAGGAAGTATTAGTTTCCGAAGAAGAAATTAAAGAAATATGCAAAAGATTGGGAGCGCAGATTTCCAAAGACTATGAAGGAAAAAAGCTTTTTCTTGTAAGTGTGCTTAAAGGCGCTATAGTATTTATGGCAGACCTTATGCGCAATATAACCTGTGATTGTGAAATTGATTTTATGGCTGTTTCTTCTTACAGCGGAGCTAAAACCACAGGTGTTGTTAAATTCAAAAAGGATATTGACATAAATCCCGAGGGATGTGACATACTTCTTGTTGAGGATATTCTCGATTCCGGAATAACCCTTTCATATCTTAAAAATGTTTTGTTACAGCGTCACGCAAAAAGCATTAAGGTTTGCGCTTTTCTTGATAAGCCCGCTAACCGTCAGGCAGATATAGAAGCGGATTACGTTGGCAAAGCTATTCCTGATGAGTTTGTAGTCGGTTACGGACTTGATTATAACGAAAAATACAGAAATTTACCTTTTGTCGGTGTATTGTCACCCGAAGTTTATTCCGACAAATAGGAAAGGAGCTTAACCCTTGAAAAAGAATTTAAAAAATGTGCTTTTGTATATCGGTATCCCGATAGTGTTCATTATTACAATGATGTCGGTATCCTATCTTACAAAAAACACGGCAGAAACAAAGTATTATGAAATCGTAAATCTTGTAAAAGAAAACAAAATTTCCGAGTTCGAGCTTAATTTGTACAGCGGTGAGTTAAAGTATGTCAGACGCGATGATGACAAGACTTACCGATATACTGTGGCAGATGCTTCTATTTTTTATAACGATGTTAATCAAGCCGTTATGGAGATAAATGAAGCAAACAGAGACACTTCCAAAGAAATTAAGTATGATTACAAGAGCGGCGGTGAAGGAGCGTGGATTCTTAATTTACTGCCTACGGTTCTTATGATAGGCATAATGGTTGTGTTCTGGATATTCATTATGAAGCGAATGAATGCTTCTATGGGTGCCGATAAGACCATGGGCTTTGGCAAATCCAAGGCACGTAAAGATGACGGCAGAAAGAAAACCACCTTTGCCGATGTCGCAGGTGCCGATGAGGAAAAGGAGGAAATGTCCGAAATAGTTGACTTCCTTAAAGAACCTAAAAAGTTTAACGATTTAGGTGCAAGAATTCCTAAGGGTGTGCTGCTTGTAGGACCTCCAGGAACAGGTAAAACCTTGCTTGCGCGTGCTGTAGCAGGTGAGGCAGGCGTGCCCTTTTTCTCGATATCAGGTTCTGATTTTGTTGAAATGTTTGTCGGTGTTGGCGCATCTCGTGTGCGTGACCTTTTCGGTGAAGCTAAAAAGGAAGCTCCTGCAATTATATTTATAGATGAAATCGATGCTGTCGGCCGTCAGCGCGGTGCAGGTCTTGGTGGCGGTCACGATGAACGTGAGCAGACTCTTAACCAGCTGCTTGTTGAAATGGATGGTTTTGGCGCTAATGAGGGCGTTATCGTTATGGCGGCAACAAACCGCCCCGATATTCTTGATAAAGCACTTCTGCGTCCGGGTCGATTTGACCGTCAGATAACAGTTGGTTATCCTGATGTTAAGGGCAGAGAGGAAATTTTAAAGGTTCACTCCCGTGGCAAGCCATTAGGACCTGATGTTAACCTTAAAACCATTGCTAAGTCAACCTCGGGCTTTACAGGTGCTGACCTTGAAAACCTCCTTAATGAATCTGCTTTGCTTGCTGTTCGTCACGGCAAAAAGGCTATCACTCAGCAAGAGGTTGAGGAGGCTACCATTAAGGTTGTAATGGGCACAGAAAAGAAATCTCACGTTGTAAGCGATAGAGATAAGATGATAACCTCTTATCACGAGGCAGGTCATGCGATTGTTTCTTACTTCCTGCCAACTCAGGACCCCGTTCATCAGATTTCAATTGTTCGCCGTGGTATGGCGGCAGGCTATACAATGTATTTGCCTAATGTCGAAAAGGGTCATGTTTCCAAAAAGCAGATGTTAGAGCAGATATGCTCACTTCTCGGAGGCCGTGCCGCAGAACAGCTTACTCAGGACGATGTTTGCACAGGCGCTTCTAACGATATTGAGCGCGCTACCGATTTGGCACGTAAAATGGTTACTAAGTTCGGTATGAGCGACCGTTTGGGTCTTGTGGCTTACGGTAACGATAATAACGAAGTATTCTTAGGACGTGATTTCTCCTCAACACCTAATTATTCCGAAAAAACTTCGGCTGTAATTGACGAGGAAATCGAAAATGTAGTAATGAACCAGTATACTAAGGCTTTAGAGCTGCTTAAAAATGCTATGCCAAAGCTACACGAGGTTGCAAAAATACTTTTTGAGAATGAAAAAATGTCAGGTGAAGAGTTCAGAAATTTGATGGAACAAAATTAGGGTAGAGAGAATTACGAAATTTTAAAAGCGATGCAAACCTGAAAATTTGCATCGCTTTATGATTTTTGAACTGAAAAATTGGGCACAATATTTTCGGTGATTTAAGTGAGAAAAAAATTAAAGCTGTTTTTAAGTACAGTTGCTGTCTGTTCGGTGTGTTGTGCAATTTTTGTAGGGGTAGGATATTTTTATCTTAATTCTAAGATAGAGAATGTTCAGCAAAATACATTGTCGGTGCCTTATTACAGCCAAGAACCCGATAATGTAGGGGTTATGATAGAAATAGGTCAGCACAAAACCTTTTTCTTTCTTGATTTTTATTATAAAAGCATAAGCGTTATTTTTGACGCTGATGACCTTACAGAAAACGGAAACATCCTCGGTTATCAAGTAGACCATTATATTTTGGCGGATTATAGTCTTTTATCAGGTATTATTGATATTGTGGGCGGTATTGAGCTAGAAACCGAGGGTGAAGCCTTGCGTTACACGGGAGTGCAGATAACTGATATGCTATCGACTTCAAATGATTATGATAGGCTTGAACGCACTGTTATTACAAAAATAATGAAAAAAATTAGTGAAAACGGCTTTCAAAAAGACGATTTTTTATATATAATAGAAAATAGCGATACTACCCTTACAGTACCTGTATGCTATTATTGGTCTGATTATATTAAGGAACTTTGTGATTCTGTTAATGAGGTAAACTGATTAGAGGTAAATAATGAAAAAAATTCTTTGTTCTGTTTTATCTTTATTTCTTGCGGCGTATGTTTGCGGCTGTGAGTTTTATAAAGAAATTGAAAATTTTAGTGCTTCGGAAATTGTCAGCGTGGTGGAGTCTCAGACAGAAGTGGTTAATGAGGATTCTCCAATAGGTGAGATTTCTTATGAGGACTTGTTTGATTATGATACCTATTATGATTCGGGCTATACTGCCCTTAATGATAAACAACGCAAAATTTATGAAAAACTTTATTTAATCGCCCTGCAGATGCCTGAGGGATATGTAAGGCTTTGTGAAAATTATGACAGCTTTTATGCCGATACGGTTCTTGCCTACAATGCAATGATAAATGACCATCCTGATTTTTTCTGGATGCCTTATACATATATCATAGGCGAAATAGCAGATGTGAACGGCTCGTATGTCTGCATTGCTTTTCAAATAGATGAAGAAGAAAAGCAAAACGAATATTTGGTTGATAAACAAAGCCGTGAGCAAATGAAGCAACAATTTGATGCAAAGATTGAGGAAATTGTACTTAGATCTGAGGAATTTAAAAGCCAGTATCAAAAAGAAAAATTTTTTAACGATTATTTATGTGATAATACGGAATATGATGAAAATGCACCTCTTTGCCAAACCGCTTATGGCTGTCTTATAAGCGGACGTGCTTTATGTGAGGGATATTCACGTGCTTTCAAGCTGCTTTGTAATCAGGTTGGAATTAAGTGTGATTTGATTTACGGCAAATCAGACGGTGAAAATCATATGTGGAACTGTGTAAATATTGGCGGACAGTATAACCATGTTGATGTCACTTGGAATGATGGCGGTCAGGATTTCAGGTATATATATTTTAATATGACCGATAAGCAGATGGAAGAGGATCGTTATGTTTACCCGCATTTTTTAAATGTCCCTGAGGGAAGTATCGGAAACGGTGATATTATCAATTTCGTAAATTATCAGTGTGATTATAAGGAAAACAGCTATTATGCTAAAAACGGATTGATTTTAAACGGCGAAAATGCGGAAGAAATAGCCAAAAGAATCGAGGAACAATCACATTCGGGTGTTTACAGCATACAGCTTTTAGTGGATAATGAGGATATATTAAACCGTATAATTGCCAATCAAATTTCGGATTTAGGGGATATACAGAAAAAACTAAACGGAATAGTAATAGAAGAATATTCGTTAGTAAGGGATATTTTAACACTATTTTTTACAGACAACTGATTGACAAAATACTGTTAGAAATGTATACTAAAATAAATCAGTATAGGAGGATAGGCCTTGGATAAAGTAAGTGAGCTTTTCGGTATTAACGTCTTTAACGATTCTGTTATGAAAGAATGTTTACCTGAAGAAGTATATAAAATTTTAAAGAGTACAATTAAAGAAGGCAAAACCATCGACAGCAGTATTGCTGATACAGTGGCTTCTGCAATGAAGGAGTGGGCAATATCAAAGGGCGCCACTCATTTCACCCATTGGTTCCAACCTCTTACAGGTATTACAGCCGAAAAACACGATAGCTTTATAAGCCCTACTGATGACGGTCATATTATTATGGAGTTTTCGGGCAAAGAGCTTATTAAGGGAGAGCCTGATGCTTCATCATTCCCCTCAGGCGGACTCAGGGCAACCTTTGAAGCCAGAGGTTATACTGCTTGGGATCCCAGCTCTTACGCCTTTGTTAAGGACGAGACCCTTTGTATACCTACAGCCTTTTGCTCTTATACAGGCGAGGCACTTGACCAAAAAACCCCTCTGCTTCGCAGTATGGATGCTATTAATAAGCAGGCTCTTAGAATAATAAAGCTTTTCGGTCACGATGAGGTTAAGCGTATAAATGCTACTGTAGGACCAGAGCAGGAATACTTTTTGGTGGATAAGGCAATGTACGAAAAACGTCCTGACCTTATTTTCTGCGGAAGAACGCTTATAGGCTCAATGCCGCCGAAGGGTCAGGAGATGGACGACCATTATTTTGGCGTTCTAAAGCCAAGGGTAGCAGCCTTTATGCGTGAACTTGATGTTGAGCTTTGGAAGTTAGGAGTTCTTGCCAAGACTGAGCATAACGAAGCAGCTCCCGCTCAGCACGAATTAGCGCCTATTTTTACTACTACCAATATAGCAGCCGACCATAACCAACTCACAATGGAAATGATGAAGAAAACAGCTCTTCGTCACGGTCTTGTGTGCTTGCTTCACGAAAAACCCTTTGACGGTGTAAACGGCAGCGGTAAGCATAATAACTGGTCGCTTTCAACCGATACGGGTATAAATTTCTTAAAACCAGGCAAAAAACCCGAAGAAAACCCCTTATTCCTTCTTTCCTTAGCCGCAGTTATAAAAGCTGTTGATGAGCATCAGGAATTACTTAGAATATCGGTTGCAACTGCGGGTAACGACCACCGTCTTGGCGCTAATGAAGCACCCCCTGCAATAATTTCCATATTCTTAGGAGATGAGCTTACTGATGTTCTTACCTCTATTGCAAAGGGAGTTCACCATGATAATGCAGAGCGTATAAAAATGAATATGGGCTCTGAAGTAATACCGAGTATCCGCAAGGATAATACCGACCGTAACCGCACCTCACCCTTTGCATTTACAGGAAATAAGTTCGAATTCAGAATGTTGGGCTCGGCATCCTCTATATCGGATACAAATGTAATGCTTAATACAATGGTTGCTGAAGTATTCTCCATTTTCGCTGACCGACTTGAAAAGGCTGAGGATTTCAAGAAGGAGATAAACCTTATAATTAAAGAGGTTGTAGAGCAAAACGGAAGAATTATTTTCAACGGTGACGGCTATTCAGATGAATGGGAGCGCGAGGCAGAAAGAAGAGGCCTTCTCAATCTTCGCAGCACTGTAGATGCAATACCGCTTTTAAAGAGCGAAAAGAATATTGAGATGTTTGAAAAGCACAAGGTGCTTAATCGCACAGAGCTTAGTTCGCGTGTTGATATTATTCTTGAAAACTATACTAAGACACTTCATATTGAGGCACTTACCCTTATTGATATGATGAACAGGGAAGTAGTACCTGCTATTACAGCTTATACAGATAAGCTGTGCCGTGCGGTTCTTAATAAAAACAGCTTAGGCGGTATTAATTCTACGGTTGAACGTGAGCTTATAGCACGCCTTTCTGCTGCTAATAAGGAAATTTACACCCTTACGGGCGAGCTTAAAATGGCGGTTTCCTCAGCCGAAAGAACTACCGATGTTTTAGAAAAAGCTTTACAGTATCATAACAAGATTTTATGCCTTATGGGAGATATAAGAAAATATGCTGACAGCGCCGAAAGCGTAATGCCCTCCGATTGTTGGCCATATCCCAGCTACGGTGATTTGCTTTTTAGTATTTAATAATGAGATAAAAAAGAAGCTGTTTCACAGAAAGTGAGACAGCTTTTTGCTATATAATTTTAGTTAAGACCAAGCATTTTAATAAGCTTTGGTAAAGCAAGCTCGAATTTAACACCGTACCAATGGCTTGGATCTTCTTGGGTGATTTTGATACACTCAACTGTATAATCTGCGGCTATTTTTGCGGCTTCAAATATACTTTTATTATTCATTAAGGCACCCACAAATGCTGATGCGTAAACATCGCCTGTGCCGTGGCTTCCTTTTGCTATGCGATTATGCTCATAATAAGCGTAATTACCGTTTTCACTGACTGCTATACCTGTTTTACCTGCATTGAAGCCAACACCTGTCAAAACTACAGTTTTAACTCCTAAATCTTCTAATTTAGAAATAAGGGATTTTATATAGTCCTCATCGTATTCGGTTTTATACTCGGTATCAGTAAGGAAGCAGGCTTCTGTGATGTTAGGTAATAAAACATCTGCTTCGGCACAGAGAGTTTTCATAGCTTCAACATAAGCCTCGTCAAAAGCAGGATAAAGCTTGCCGTTATCAGCCATAGCAGGGTCTACTATTTTAATACTTGTCTCTTTGCTTAAATTATCAAAAAGGTCTTTAACATAACTGATTTGCTTTGTGCTTCCTAAATAACCTGTGTAAATGGCGTCAAATTTAATATTTTCTTTTTGCCAATGCTCACGGATAGCAGGAATATCGTCGGTAAGGTCTCTGAAAGTGAAATCGCTAAAGCCTGCTGTGTGGGTTGAGAGTATTGCTGAGGGGAGTATGCAGGTTTCCATCCCACAGGCAGAAAGAATCGGTAATGCAACTGTTAAAGAACATTGACCTACACAGGAAATATCTTGAACGGTTAAAATCTTTTTATAGGACATAATTAAACACACCTTTAATGCTTGAATTTTTTTCTCGGTGATGATATTATATAAGCAAAGTGACCACTTTAAAATAGCCAATTTTGATTATTTTGGAAAGGACAGTTTGAAATGCTGTTTGATTTTGCTGATTTAGAATTAAAAAACAGGGGAGAGCTATATTATTCCCTTTATATTAAAATAAAGGAAGCGGCGGAATGCGGAGCCATTAAAAAAGGAGAAAAGCTGCCATCTATCAGAGAAGCGGCAACTCAGCTTGGTGTCAGCCGAACTACAGTCGAAAATGCTTATACAAGGCTTTGCATTGAGGGAATTGCTGAAAGCCGTCCTCAAAGAGGATATTTTATAACAGGAAATAAAAATAAATTTAAAAGTAATACCATAAAATCTAAAGTAAAGCCTCAAAATATAGAGTACGATTTTTCAAGCCGAAGTATAGATACCGCCGCTGCCGATACTGAGCTTTGGAAAAGAACGTTAAGGTCGGTACTGTGGGATTCATCTCTTCTTACCTCATACGGCGAAAAGCAGGGAGAAATGAAGCTGCGCGAAGCCTTAGTTAATTATTCGTATAAAGCAAGAGGGGTAAAAGCTGAGGCTGAGAATATTGTAATAGGCGCGGGAGTGGGACCGCTACTTAACATTTTGTGCGGACTTGTGGGCAGAGAGGTAACTGTAGGTATTGAAAACGGCGGCTTTGCTGAGGCTGAGGGTATTTTTTCGGATTACGGAATAAAAACCGTTCTGCTTGATAGCGACTCGAACGGCGCCACCTTAAAAAGTATTAAGGAAAATGAAGTCGATATGCTGTTTTTACTGCCGTCGGCTCTTTCAAAAATAAGTGTTTCGGCACTTAATAACCGAAGAAACGAATTCGTGAAATGGGCGGAAAATATAAAAGACCGTTTTATTATTGAGGACGATTACAACGGCGAGCTGCGTTATACTGCAAGAACGGTCACATCTTTTCAAGGAAAATCACCTGAAAATACCGTCTATATAGGCAGCTTTTCAAAGCTATTGCTCCCAAGCGTTAGAATTGCATATATGGTTTTGCCGCACCTATTAGCAGAGCGGTTAAGAGAAAGAGAAACAGGCTATAACCAAACCTGCGGAAAAATTGAGCAATTGGCACTTGCCGAGTATATTTTAAAAGGTGCTTTAGAAAAACAGTTAAGGCGGCTTCGCAGAATTTATTACAACAAAAGCCAAATTCTGTGCAGGGAGTTAAAAGACAGAATTCCCGATAGCAGTATAATCCTTTATGAATCATCTCTGACTGTTGAGCTTTTAACCAATTGTACGGAGAAAAGCGCAGTTATTTGCAGTCAGGCATTAAAGAACGGAATAAAGCTTATTAAATCAAATAAAAGAGGTACGGTAAGGCTTTGCTTTGCAGGGATAAACGAGGAAAAAATTCCTGAGGCAGCCGAACGGCTTTCCAAAGTTTTTAAAGAGTTGGAAATTGTAAAAATTGCTAATAAAAATTAGAGATTTATGGTTGAAATAGCATAGATATTGTATTATAATGTAAAACAGTTAATATATATGGAGGCAGAGTAATGTCAAAGAGGATTTTAGTTTTGTTAATGTGTTTATGTTTGTGCTTGGGTGTGGGTTGTTCTAAAGAACCCGAGCGTTTAAGTGTGGAAATGGGTGACGATGTTTCTGCTCCAGAACAGCCGACTATCAAGTCGGAATTTTCAGTTAATCCTTTAACAGGTTTAGAGGATTTAACCCCCGGAAAAGAGAACGACCGTCCTGTTGCGGTTACTATTAATAATATTTCAAATGCTCAGTCTGTGCAGACAGGTGTGTGTAAAGCTGATATAGTATATGAAACTGAGGTAGAGGGTGGTATTACAAGATTGGTAGCTCTTTATCAGGACATAAGCAAGGTTGAGAAAATAGGTACCGTACGCTCTGCCAGATATGCTTTCGTTGACTTAGCTATGGGTCATAATGCTATTTATGTACACCACGGTCAGGACTCTTACCATGCAGGTCCTCACCTTAGCGATTTGAACCATTTCGTTGTATCAGAAAACAATGCAGGGGTAAGAATTTCTAACGGTCTTTCAAGGGAACACACTCTTTATGCTTATGGTGATAAGCTGTGGAAGAATATAGAGAAAAACTTTAATACCGATAATAAATCATCAAGATCTTGGGTGAATTTTGCTGCAGACGAGGCGAATATAACATTCGATAATACCGCCGCTTCTGTGCAGGTGCATTTCTCAAAAGCGTATAATTCCACCTTTAAATACGATAAGGAAAGCGGAAAATACATCAGGTATTTTAACGGTATTCAGCGTTTGGATTATAACACAAAGGAAAGTGAAGCTTTCAAAAACGTTTTTGTACTTCTTACTGATATTTATACTTATCCTGACTGTAATGACGGTTATAACCACAAGAAGGTCGAGCTTAAATCAGGTACTGGATATTATTTTGTTAACGGTACATACACTATTATTAGTTGGAGCAAGGGTAATGCTTCAAGCGGTTTTGAGTTTAAAGGTATAGACGGTGCACAGCTTTCAGTACAGCCGGGTAACACTTGGGTATGCATCGCAAATGAGGAAACAGTTTTCCCAATAATCCAGTAATTTTTCGAAAGGAAACGAAGTATTTTTATATGCTCCGTTTCCTTTTTTATGAATTTGGAAATTTTTTGAAACCTTTTGCCTTTTTGAAAAGTATTGTATATGAAGGGGGATGAATATGAACAGTACGGTGTTTATTAAAACAGAAGAATTTGCCTCTCCTGAGGCGGCCTTTGTTAAGTATTCCGATACGGTATATCGGTTAGCTTTTGTGCGCACAAAAAACAGAAACGACAGCGATGATATTCTTCAGGAAGTGTTTCTGCGGTATATGAAGGTCTGGCAAAAAATGCAGAGCGAGGAGCATGTTAAGGCAATGCTGCTGAGAATTACGGTAAATTGCAGTAACAGCCACAAAACCTCATTTTGGTCTAAAAAGACCGAGCCCTTAAGCGAGACTCTTGCTGCGCCGCAGAATTTAGAAGAAAGCAACGTTTTAGAGGAAGTATTAAAGCTGCCCATAAAGTACCGTACAGTTATACATCTGCATTATTATTGTGGGTATTCTGTTAAGGAAATCGCAGAAATTAACAATACCAACCCTTCTACGGTTAAAACTCAGCTTTCAAGAGCCAGAGAACTACTTAAAAAAACAATAAAGGCGGAGGATTTATGATGTTCAAGGACGAATACTCTAAGCAGATAGACAGTATCCGTGCTGACGGATATATAAAACAAAAGGTTTTAAAAAGCATTGAAAATAAAGAAAAAGTAAAAAATAAAGCTAAGAAAATTCGTTTTATAAGAGCGGCTGTGGCTATAGCTGCCAGCTTTGCAATAGTATTTTCTGTGGTTATTATAAATAAAAACGGAAGAAATACCGAAATACCTGTAGGCAATACGGTTAAAACCTATGATGATATTTATAAAACGGTTGAGACCTTTATTCCAAAGACTAATGCTGTTGATAAGTTTTTAGGCGGTATTTTTAATGGTTTCGGTAATAAAGATTCTGGCGATGTAGAATATGAGCTTGAATATGAATATGCGGCAGATGATATAACCGACGGTGCGGAAATGCCCTCCAAAGGAAATTCGAGTCAGAATAATGGGGCAAATAAATTTTCCTCTGATACAAAAGAGGAATCTGCAACGGTTACGAAGGACGACGTTGATAAAAGTGAAACCAACACTCAGGTTGAGGGTGTTGACGAATCGGATGTAATAAAGACCGACGGTAAATATATCTATAGTTTTTCCGCTACTGACGGAGAAATTAGAATTATAAAGGCAGGCAAAGAGCCGAAGCTTTTAAAGAAGCTAAGCGTTAGAAACTCCGATTTCAGCCCTACCTCTAATATGTACCTTTCATCGGGTAAGCTGATTATAATAGGAACAAAACCCTCGAACGAAAAAGCAGGAACAGTGGTTTATATTTATGATGTATCAAATCCCGAAAAGGCTGAGAAGGTTTACGAATGTGCACAGAGCGGATTTTACAATACCTCAAGACTTATTGGTGATAAGCTTTATCTTATTTCTAATTATCGTTTAAATATGAATAGCGTTAGTAAAGATGAGCCTGAAACCTATATTCCTTGTGTTAAGGGTGAAAATTTTGACGGCGCTGTGGCGGCTGATGATGTATATATAAATCGCAATTGCTCGAGAGCGGTTTATACTGTGGTTTGCGGTTTTGATATAAATAACGGTAAGCTTTTGGGAAGCCAGTCACTTTTAGGAGGAACTTATACCCTTTATTGCAGTACTAAGAATATAATAACAGCTGATTACTCGGACGGCGGAAAAACAAATATAGCCCGTTTTGAAATAGATAACGGCAAGGTTGAGTTTAAGGCAGAGGGCAAAATTGACGGTAATCTGCTTAATCAGTTCTCTATTGATGAGTATGGCGGATATTTCAGATTTGTTACTACTGTTCAGGGTGGTAAGGAAACCCGAAACGGTGAAGTTGTTATGTATGAGCTTGAGCAGTCTAACGCCCTTACAGTGCTTGACGGTGATTTGAAAAAGGTAAGCAGTATTGATAATATCGCACCCGACGAGCGTGTTTATTCGGTACGCTTTATGGGAGATGTTGCTTATTTTGTAACCTTCCGTCAGGTAGACCCACTCTTTAGCGTTGACCTGTGTGACCCCAAAAACCCGAAAATTATAGGCGCTTTAAAAATACCGGGATTTTCAAATTATCTTTTCCCATACGGCAAGGGTAAGCTTTTGGGAATCGGTCAGGATGCAGACGAAAAAACAGGCAGAACAGGTGGAGTTAAGCTTTCAATGTTTGACATCAGCAACCCTGCAGATGTTAAAGAAAGCGCTAAGCTTATACTTGATGTTGATTATTCTGATGCGCTTTACGGTCATAAAGAATCGATTGTGGATACAAAGAAAAATGTTATAGGCTTTTCGGTTTACGGAAAGAATGGTAGTGAATACCGTATTTACAGCTTTAATGACGGTCAGTTCTCACTCAAGGCTCAGATAAAGCTCGGTGATGTTTATCATAATATAAGAGGACTTTATATAAACAGCGAGTTTTATGTTATCACCGAAAAAAATCTCCTCGTATATGATATGAATTCTTATACTAAAATTGCCGAGATTAGCTTGAGCTAAACCAAAAAAGCTGCTTCGTAAATGCATCGTACACTTAAGGACAGTTTCCTAAAGGTACGAGCATTGCGGGCAAGAGAATTGAGAGAAGTTTAATCTTCTCTCTTTTTTCTTGCCCTTATTTATATCCGTACATTCGACTACAACTCCTTCTTTAAGTACAATTATTGTAGAAACTTAAAGGAGGTTATTTTTATGGAAAAATTCATTGAAGAGTTTTATTACGGCAAACTTGATCCACAAGCAAGGGGCACAAAGGAAAACAAAGCCGTGCAAAAGCAAATGGAAGTCTTGATGTTAAATGAGGATTTCTTGACTGAGAACCTTTCAGGCGAAAGCAAAAAGAAATTCCTTGAATTTTCTAATGCTTGGGGTGTTGTGAACGGAGAATCAAACCTTGATAGTTTTATTATGGGGTTCCGTTTGGGCGCACAATTTACATACGATACTTTTGTAAATGAAGAAGCTCCATTTAAGGACTTGCTGAAGGAGTGCTAATATGAAAGAAAAGAAATATTACATCGCATTAGATGATTTTGAACGTCGGGTGGTTGTGAACTGTATGAATGAGATGCGTAATACTCTTATTGCAAATAGAAAGCATACCGATGCTTTGGACGAAGTTTTATTAAAAGTTATTCACTCAAAACAAAAGAAACTGAAGGTTGTTTATAAGGAGGCTTAACTTATGGAAAAGTTAGCGAAGTTTATTACTGACGAAAGAACAGGGCTTAAATACGAACTATGCGGTGATTATTATATCATCGCCGGTGAAGATGAGCCTGAACGTGAGCCAATCGGCGTATGGGGTCAACGGCATTTGAACCATATCCAAAAGCACTGCAAACTCTTCTACAACAAAATGCTAAACGAACACACGCTGTATGATTATCTTTTGCAGTTCAACCGTGATGCCGAAGATACTTTCAATCGTTTGGTAAAACAAATGGCAGAAAGTGAGGGCGTGACCGAACAACTTAAAGCCACCAAGCAAATGGCTTGGGTTGGTCAGATGAATAACATTCGCCAAAGAGCAACAGAAATTGTAAACCACGATATAATTTACAACTAACCGAGAGCGGCGGCAAGGAGAGAAATTCTCCTTGCCGCAAGTTTTTTTCGAAAAACACTTGACTTTTTAAAACTACTGAATATAATATAATAGTGGATGATGTATTGCACATTATTTTGAGAGGAGCGTGTATATGAGCATACAGTACAAAAAGGGTGTACTTGAATTATGTGTTATGGCACTGCTTAAAAAGCAGGATTGTTATGGCTATGAGATTTCAGAATCCCTTTCTAAGCAGATCGACATCGCAGACGGTACAGTGTACCCCATTCTGCGAAAGCTGAAGGCCGATGGTCTACTGACCACCTATCTGCAAGAAGAAAGCGGCGGTCCACCTCGCAAATATTATTCCTTAACGCAGTTAGGGCGTGAAACCTACGAAAAAGATCGAAGTGAATATTTGTTGTTTGCAGGCTCGGTCAAAAAATTGTTGGAGGAGGATGATAGTAATGACTAAATTGGATTTTTTAGAGAAACTTAAAACTGAATTAAATCGGAAGAATGTATCAGATGCCGCTGATATTATCGAAGAATACGAACAGCACTTTGCATTTAAGCTTGCTGACGGTTATTCGGAGGAAGAAATTGCGGCAAAGTTGGGTGATCCCAAAGGAATTGCAGCACAGTATGATGTTTCGCAGG
>JBGVRU010000030.1:0-5533 GCA_045128715.1 Acutalibacteraceae bacterium
AGCGAAGGATTTTTTTGAAACTAAAAAGAATGAGTCGGGTACAACACCAAACTCATTCTCTAATAATTTAATATTTAATTTAGTCTAATTATTTGGGTACATATCATAAAAAGCTCTTCTGCTTTAATTATTCATCTTTTCCGTAGGTTTCAACGCAAAAGCCTTTATGACCGCATTCGGGGCATTTAAGCTTTCGGGTTCTTGGTGTATGATTTGCCCAAAATGCCTCTTTAAATTTAGGCTTGAAAATCTTATGACACTGTGGGCAGATGTACGCCACCGACTTAAAATAGTAAACCGAAATCCAAATACCCATTGCCACTACAAAGGGCATACCCACTGCAAAGGGCCACCAGATACCGCTTTTTATCCAGAAAATAACTGTTGCAATTTCAATAATTTCCATAATTATTGCTACTGCAAGCATAACCCCGTGCACTCTACGTAATTTTTTTCTGTTTTCCATCATATAAGCTATATCTCCAATATTATTAACCGAGAAATCCCTTGTGGCCTTTAGCTCACGCTTTAGGTGCTCCAGCATTTGAAGCTTATTTTGGCGCTCCTCTATTTCTCCTTTTATAACCTCGCTCTGTTGCTCAAGCAAAATTGTAATAACACTTTCGGGGTCTTTCTCCGAAAATAATTCACTTATACTGTTTAAGGGCAAGCCTATCTCACGCAGAAAGCAGATTACTTTCATTTTATTTAAATCATCCTCGGAATAAAGTCTTCTGCCGCCTTCACTGAGCTCATTCGGAATAAGAATACCTCTTGTATCATAGTACTGAACAGTTCTCACTGTTACACCGCAAAGCTTTGCAATTTCTCCTGTTGTGTATTTTGACATAGCTTTCACCTCCTTTGAGGATATATTACAACATTACGTTAGGTAACATGCAACCCCTTACGTGAGGGGATTTTTAAAATTTTCTCTTTTTTTATTTTTTTAACACACGCATTGAGTTAAGTACAGTAATTAAGGCCACACCCACATCACTAAATACAGCTTCCCACATACCTGCAATACCTAAGGCACCAAGAATAAGAAATATACCCTTAACACCAAGAGCGATTATAATATTCTGGATTACTATACTTTTTGTATATTTTGCAAGCCAAATAGACTCTGTTAATTTTGAAGGCTCATCGGTCATAAGTACTACATCGGCGGCTTCTATTGCAGCATCTGAGCCTATACCTCCCATCGCAATACCGATATCCGCTCGTGCAAGAACAGGAGCATCGTTAATACCGTCACCAACAAATACAAGCTTGCTGCCCTCAGGCTTTATACTATCCAGCAATTCAAGCTTTTCCACCTTATCCGATGGAAGCAAATTTGCATAATATTCATCCAATAAAAGCTCATCAGATACTGCTTTTGCAATATTCTCATTGTCACCTGTAAGCATAACCGTCTTATTAACACCCATACGCTTTAAATCGGCAATAGCTTGTTTGCTATCTTTCTTTACCTCGTCTGTAATAAGAATACAACCTACATACTCGCCGTCAGCTGAAATGTATACCTTTGTACCCGACTTTTTGCAAGAGGGAAACTCTATATTTTCAGCAGTCATCAGCTTAGTATTACCTGCTAATATATTTTTGCCATTTACCTTAACGCTGATGCCGCAGCCGGGAATCTCCTTATAATCAGCTACATTGGTTTTGACTGTTTCTTTACCGAATGCCGAAACAACAGATTTAGCTATAGGGTGGTTAGAAAAGCTTTCAGCCTGTGCGGCAAGCTCCAATACCTGCTCATTAGTATAGCCTGTTGCAGGAATAATATCGGACACATTAAAAACGCCTTTTGTAAGCGTTCCCGTTTTATCGAAAACGACTGTGCTAACATTATTAAGTGCTTCAAGATAGTTACACCCCTTTATAAGTACACCGTGCTTTGAAGCAGCCCCAATTCCAGCGAAGAAAGCCAAGGGTATAGAAATAACCAATGCACAGGGACAGGAAATAACAAGAAATACTAATCCTCTACGTATCCAATTTGTCCAACTGCCCAAAAACATCGGCGGAATAAATCCGAGCAGGGCTGCAAAAATTACAACAGCAGGAGTATAGTACCTTGCGAATTTAGTTATAAAGCTTTCAATAGGCGCTTTTCGGTTGGAGGCATTCTCAACCAAATCTATAATTTTAGAGACAGTGGATTCCGCAAACTCCTTTGTAACCTTGATATTAAGCACACCGTTTTGATTAATACAGCCCGAAAGCACCGTTTCGCCCACAGCAACCTCTTTAGGTACAGCCTCACCCGTAAGCGCTTTTGTATCAAGAACAGATTCACCTTTTATAACAATACCGTCAAGAGGGATTTTTTCGCCCGCCTTTACAACTATAACCTCACCCACTGCAACACTTTCGGGTGAAACTGTGATAATCCTGCCATTTCGGCTTACATTAGCAAAATCAGGGCGGATATCCATAAGATCTGTAATAGATTTTCTCGAACGCTTAACAGATAAATCCTGAAGAAATTCTCCCACCTGATAAAACAGCATAACCGCAACCGCTTCAGGGTATTCACCTATTATAAATGCACCTACAGTAGAAAGGCTCATAAGAAAATTTTCATCAAATACGCGACCCTTTGCTATGTTTTTACAGGCTTTCGCCAACACATCACCGCCAAGGATAATATAGGCAATTATAAGAAGTGCAAGTTCAAGCGGAAGCAACATTTTTAAAATATTGCCGAGAATTATACCTGCAAGGAAGAAGGCTGAACCTATTATTAAACGGATGATTATTTTTTTACTGTCATCATCTTGCATATTTATTTTTTGAAGGGTATATTCTAAAACCTCAACATCAGGCATATGTCTATGCACTATCTCCCCTATCTGTTTTGCTACATTCTCAGTATCTGCTTCCCGTATATCTACAGTCAATGTCTGCTTTATAATATTAACTGCCGAAGAGCTAACACAATCAAGCCTGCTTACCTCTCTTTCAATTTCTGCCGAACAATGCGGACAGTCAAGACCTTTAAGTAAAAATATCTTTTCCATAGTAAAGCCTCATTTGTATTTTATTAATTGCTCAACCTTTCAACTAAACCCTCTAAAAAAACAGCAAGGCCACTTGCCGTTTTTATATTTTACTCGGAAATATGCTCTAAGCCCATATCGATAATCTGCTTTACATGATTATCCGCTAAAGAATAGTAAACAATTTGCGCTTCCTTGCGGAATTTTACGAGATTTGCAAGGCGTAAAGCCTTAAGCTGATGCGAAACTGCGGATTTTGTTATTCCAAGTAAAACCGCAAGGTCGCATACGCACATTTCACCATGCTCTAAAGCGTGCAATATTTGAATACGTGTACCGTCCCCAAACATTTTGTAAAGAGAGGCTAACTGCAAATATATATCCTTGCTTTGCATTTTAGCACGCACGGCGTTTACTGTTTCCTTGTGAATAACCTCACAGTCGCAGGTGAAATTCTCGCTCATAGCCATCTCTCCGTATCATATAGTTGAACAACCGTTCAACTATATGATACACTTACAAACTACTATTGTCAAGCAAAATTTAAAAAATATGTATTTATACCGCTATTGTAAATTCGGTTACTTTATCCTTAAGATGACCATCATAACCTATTAAAGTGAACTTTGCGGTATCGGTTTCGTTATCATATTCAGCTACGGTAACCGAGGAGTTAGAAACGTGGGGAACATTTTTCATTTCACTAAGCGGGATTCCGAGCCAACTGCATCTAATTGCCCTTACCACTCCGCCGTGAGTAGCAACAAGCACTGTTTTACCCTCGTTTTCTTTTGCTATCTTTCGAAATACCTTTTCACAACGTTTGCTTAATTCTTTGGAGCTTTCGCCGTCACCGCAACGGGCAAGACCTACATCCGTAGCCCATTTTTTAAAGGCTTCGAGGTATTCCACCTTTAAATCGGCAATATACCTACCTTCCCAACAGCCTGCGTTGATTTCTCTTAAATCAGGGTCCTTATTTATAGGTAAACCGAGAGCCTCTGCCACAGGCTTTGCTGTATCTATAGCTCTTATAAGATCACTCGAATAAATCTTATCAATTTTATAATTTTGTAAAACATATTCAGCTGTGTCCTTAGCCTGCTCAAGCCCTAGCTCATCAAGTGGTATATCCGTCTGACCTGTAAATTTTTTCGCCTTATTATAAATACTGTATCCGTGACGGATTATAACGAATTTTACCATTTAAACCGACCGCCTTGCCAATATTTAATTTTTGATTATTATACCATTCTATTTTTTAAAAGTCTAGAAATAAATAATCGGTGCTAATATGCTTATATTCTGTATTGTAACTTTAAGCTGGGCTATAATTTACATATTTGATTTTTTCATTTGAGCCTAGAATGACGAGAGTCAAATACGAAATGTGATATTTAAAACTCGCAAGGCGAATATAACTGAAAAGGTTTTACAAATTCTATTGTTTTAAAATTACATCTATATGTTTGAACTACTACATATTTTGTTAGATAAATCGATTTTCCTGTTGTAAGGAAAATCGCATTTTAAATTCGTGCCGTAGGCATACCAACTTCTTTTATCTCTTCTCTCTTATCTTTTATCTGGAAACGACAATTTTAGATAAGAGAGAAAAGATAATAGATAAAAGTGAAAAGAACAAAAAGACACGACAATCTTCTTGTCGAAAATTGTCGTTTCTTTTTGGCAGGGGTAGAAGGATTCGAACCCTCACAAACGGTTTTGGAGACCGGTGTGCTACCATTGACACCATACCCCTAACTAAAAAACAAAATGCTTGTTTGGTGGGGCGTTAGTTTCGGGATTTAAAAACATTCCGGTGGAATGTTTTTAACCGAAAGTCCCTGTCGCAGAAAGCAAGCCTTGGCGCTGCTTGATGCGAAAACTTCCACATACATATATGTAAAATATGGTAGTACCTATCCTTAAGCATTGATGCTTGTTTGGTGGGGCGTCAGGGACTCGAACCCCGGACCGACCGGTTATGAGCCGGTTGCTCTAACCAACTGAGCTAACGCCCCAAGCAAGCAAAAATTATTATACCATAAATTATTTATTTGTCAATAAAAAAATTACAAATACTTTTATTTGTATCAAATACGATTTTTTTACAGATTTTTTGACACATTTTTCGGTAATATATACTAATTTTACATTTTTTGTTGTTTTATTCTTGATTTTATGGTATCAATATGGTAATATATGTAAATAAAGCAAATAGGAGGTAATAATTTATGGAAGAAAAACTAAAAATCGTTATTGCTGACGATACAACGGAATTAGGAAAGAATTGTGCCAAAGCATTTAAAGGTTACGGTATGAATGTGGTGCTGTGCGAAAAGGACGGCAGAAGCGTGCTGACAAAAATTAAAAGCGAAAAACCCGATATTGTATTGGCTGATGTATTTATGCCTAATCTTGACATATTGGGTGTGCTTGAAGGCATTAAGGATATGAGCCAAAAAGATAAACCTATGGTCATGGTAATGTCCGGCTTTGATAATTCCAGACTTGAA
>JBGVRU010000031.1:0-25979 GCA_045128715.1 Acutalibacteraceae bacterium
TATTTCTTTATATCGGTCTTGGCTTTGCGCTGTTTGCTGCTTTAATGCTTTCAAACTTTATTGCTACAAGTATTTCCTATAAAAAGCAGGAAATCGGTATTTTAAGGGCAATAGGCTCACGCAGTAACGATGTTTTCAGAATTTTCTTTGCGGAAAGCTTTATTATTGCAATGATAAACTTTGTGCTGTCGGCGATTGGTGTGTTTGTCGCTACTGCAATAATAAACTATATAATACGAAATCAGATAGGAATTCTTATAACAATTTTAAGCTTTGACTTAAGACAGGTAGTTTTATTGTTGGCTGTGAGTATTTTTGTTGCTTTTGTGGCAAGCTATATTCCTGTGAAGCGTATTGCCTCAAAAAGACCGATTGATGCTATCAGGGGAAGATAAAATACCAAATCTTGCAAATAAATCTTGATTTTATGTCTCTTTTGATATACAATAGTCAGTGGCAAAACAAAACTATGGAGGAATAAAAATGTTAGTTTCCGCGAAAGAAATGCTTAATAAAGCAAAAGCAGGCAAATATGCCGTAGGTCAGTTTAATATCAATAATCTTGAATGGACAAAGGCTATTCTTCAAACAGCAGAAGAATTAAAGTCTCCAGTTATTCTCGGTGTATCTGAGGGCGCAGGTAAGTATATGTGCGGCTATACCACTATCGTTGGTATGGTTAACGGTATGATAAACGAGCTTGGAATTACCGTTCCCGTAGCATTACACCTTGACCACGGTAGCTATGACGGTGCTATGAAGTGCATCGAAGCAGGATTCTCTTCTGTTATGTTTGATGGATCTCACTATCCTATCGAGGAAAACATTGCTAAAACTAAGGAATTAGTTGCTATCTGTGAGGAGAAGGGACTTTCTCTTGAAGCTGAGGTCGGCGCTATCGGCGGTGAGGAAGACGGCGTTATCGGCAGCGGTGAGGTTGCAGACCCAAATGAGTGCAAAATGATTGCAGACCTCGGTGTTACAATGCTCGCTGCAGGCATCGGTAATATTCACGGTAAGTATCCTGCAAACTGGGCAGGTCTTAGCTTTGATACTCTTGATGATATTCAAAAGCTTACAGGCACAATGCCTTTAGTTCTCCACGGCGGTACAGGTATCCCTGCTGATATGATTAAGAAAGCTATTTCCTTAGGCGTTTCTAAGATTAATGTTAATACTGAGTGTCAGTTAGCTTTCGCTGAGGCTACACGTAAGTATATTGAAGCTGGAAAAGACCTTGAGGGTAAGGGCTTCGACCCCAGAAAGCTTCTTGCAGACGGTACTGCTGCTATCAAGGCAACCGTTAAGGAAAAGATGGAGCTTTTCGGTTCAGTAGGCAAGGCTTAATTTAAATAAATCATTGATAAAAGTGTTAAGACCAAAAGGTTTTAGCACTTTTATTTGTTTGCATATTTTGTAAATAATTTATTTTTTTACTATTTGCAAAGAAGTTTAATCTAATTCAATTTTCTTAATAAAGTATTCGTCTTTTGATTGATAGAAGTTATTTTTATATTAGAAAAACCTTGACAAAGATTTGAAAGAATGGTATACTCACTAAAGTATAAATGCGTTGAAGGAATTATTTCTTGCATTCTTTTTCTTTAGAGAGTCGGCGGTTGGTGTAAGCCGATGGAGTGGTGCAGGTTAAGTCTCATTCCCGAGCAGAACGGCTGAAACCGAGTAAGCTGTTACGGCGTGCCCCGTTATCATGGCTATAGGCTTGTTTGAGCTTTAATTGAGTGACCGTAGTGTATAATACGGTAATCAGGGTGGTACCACGGATAATGTTTATTCGTCCCTGAGATTGCAATATTGTGCAGTCTCAGGGCTTTTTTTATGGCTTTCTGCACATAGTTTGACAGTGGTGACTGTCATATTAAGAAAGGAACGATTTATATGAAAAACATCAAAATTACTGACATTACTTTGTGCCGAAATAAGGCGCTCAGCTTTAAGGAACGCATTGAAATTGCAAGACTTTCAGACCGTCTTAATGTTGATACTATTGAGCTTCCGAAAATTGATAATATAAAAAGTGATACATTGCTTATTCGCACAATTTCCTCCTTTGTTAAGGAAAGCAAGCTTTCTGTTTGCTGCGGATATAATGTCGAGGGGGTAGAGCTTGCTGCAGTTGCCCTTAACAACACTAAAAATCCTGAAATCAGAGTAGAGCTTCCTATGAGCCCTGTCGGTATGGAATACACCTGCCATAAAAAGGCTCCCGCTATGATAGAGCTTATTAAGGAATTGGTAACTGCCGCAAAAGCTAAATGCACTAATGTTCAGTTCTGTGCAGTAGATGCCACACGTGCAGAAGAGCAGTTTTTAGCAGATGCTATTAATACAGCTATAGAGGCAGGCGCTAATTCTGTAACTGTTTGTGATACTACAGGCGAAATGTTACCAGATGAATTTGCAGAGTTTGTTAAAAATATTATGGCTGGCGTAAAACCTGTAGAGTTAGCAGTTTCAATCGAGGATAAAAACGGAATGGCAGCAGCAGCTTCTATTTTGGCGGTTAAAGCAGGGGCAGACGGTGTTAAAACTGCAGTTTCAGGCGGGGTTACAAGCCTTGAAACCTTTGCAGGTCTTATTAAAAATTGCGGAAACACCTGTGGCTTTAGCTGCAATATTAAGCATACTGAAACCGGCAGAATTATAAAACAAATTGCGAGAATTACCGATTCTAATACCGAAACAGCTGCTCCCTCTGTAAGAAATGAGGCTGAAAATGCTATTCAGCTTGACGGCAATGACAGTATTGAAGCAGTAGCTGTTGCTATTCAGAACTTAGGTTACGACCTTTCCGAGGAGGATATTGCAAAGGTTTATGAGGAGTTCGGTCGAATTGCCGCTAAAAAGCGAGTTGGAGCTAAGGAGCTTGACGCTATTGTTGCAAGCACCGCTTTGCAGGTTCCTCCTACATATAAGCTTATAAGCTATGTAATAAATAACGGTAATATTATTTCTTCATCTGCTCAGTTGAGACTTAGCAAGGGTGATGAGGAATTAGAGGGTATTTGCATTGGTGACGGTCCTGTTGATGCTGCATTCAGAGCTATTGAGCAGATTATTGGCAGACATTATGAGCTTGACGATTTCCAGATTCAAACTGTTACCGAGGGTAGAGATTCTATGGGCTCTGCCTTAGTACGCCTCAGAGAGGGTGGAAAGCTTTATTCGGGTACAGGCATTTCAACCGATATTTTGGGTGCAAGTATCCGCGCTTATATCAATGCTCTCAATAAGATAGTTTACGAGGAGGCAAACTAATATGAAGCTGTCTTTTTCTACTAAAGGCTGGCACAATAGCACTTTTGATGATTTTTGTGCTATTGCCAAGGATTTAAAATTTCAGGGAATAGAGCTGCATAATATACATAATCGTCTTTTTACTGATAAGGACGGTGCGTTTCATGATTATACTGCTGCCGCAACGGTAAGAAAGCTTTATGAATTAAAGCTTAATATTCCTTGTATAGACTCTATTTGCGACTGCGGTAAGGAAAGTGAAAGGGAAGATACCTTGAATGAAATCCGCAGCTGCATAAGTATTGCTAAAAATCTCAAAATTCCTGCTGTAAGAGTGCGTGCTATCGGTGACGGCAATACAGATGCTTCCTTTGCTTGTGCAGAGGCTATTATCAGAACCTTGTTGCCTGAGGCAGAGAAAGCTAATATCTCAATTTTAGTTGAGACTTCGGGTATATTCTGTGATACTGCAAGGCTTTTACAGTTACTTAACACCTTTGCTTGCGATAATTTGGCTGCCTTGTGGGATATGTATTCAACCTATTTTATAGGACACGAGGATGCAGAGACCACCATCAAAAACTTGGGTGCTTATGTTCGCCACGTGCATATTAAGGATGCTGCTGAGGAAAACGGTGAGCTTAGCTTTTGCCTTATGGGTGAGGGTAAGCTTCCTATTGAAGAAATGATGCTGGCATTGCGCTCGGTTAACTATGATGGCTTTGTATCTTTAGAATGGCATCCCGAATGGTGCGAGGAGCTTGACGATATTGAGATTATTTTCTCCCAGTTTGTGAGTTTTATGAAGCAGTTCGGTGATACCTCTAAAAATGAATCCGCACTTTATTATAACCGCGCTCACACAGGTAAATATGTGTGGGAGAAGGATTTGCTTATAGATGCTACCTTCTCTGATGTGCTTGATAGAATGGTTGAGGAATTCCCTGACCAATATGCCTTTAAATATACAACCCTTGACTACACAAGAACCTACAGCGAATTTCGTGACGATGTAGACACCTTTGCACGCTCTCTTATAGCTCTAGGGGTTAAGGCAGGCACACACGTTGCAGTATGGGCTTCAAATGTACCTCAGTGGTATATTGCTTTCTGGGCAACCGTTAAAATCGGCGCCGTTCTTGTAACTGTGAATACTGCTTATAAAATTCACGAAATTGAATACCTTTTAAAGCAGTCCGATACTCATACCCTTATTATGACCGAGGGAGCTAAGGATATTGCTTACGGTGAAATTGTGGCAGAGCTTTGTCCTGAGCTTGAGGGCTTAAAGGCGGGTACACCATTACACGCAAAGCGTTTGCCGTTCTTAAGAAACTGCATCACAGTTGGCTTTAAGCAAAAGGGCTGTCTTACTTGGGATGATGCGCTTGACCGTGCCGCACAAGTGCCTGTGAGCGAGGTTTACAGAATGGCAGCTCAGGTTGACAAGGACGATGTATGTAATATGCAGTACACCTCGGGTACAACAGGCTTCCCCAAGGGTGTTATGCTTACCCATTACAATGTTGTAAATAACGGTAAATATATAGGCGACCATATGGAGCTTTCTACTGCGGACAGAATGATGATTCAGGTACCAATGTTCCATTGCTTTGGAATGGTGCTTTCTATGACCGCTTCTATGACTCACGGCACTACTATGTATCCAATGCCTTATTTCTCACCCAAGCCATCGCTTGCTTGCGTTCATAATGAGCATATTACTGCATTTAACGGTGTGCCTACTATGTTTATTGCTATGATGCAGCATGCTGATTTTGCTAAAACCGATTTTTCATATATGCGTGTCGGCATTATGGCAGGCTCTAACTGTCCTGCTGACCTTATGAAAAAGGCAACTGAGGTTATGAATATGAAGGAAATCGTATCTGTTTACGGTCAGACCGAGGCAAGCCCCGGTTGTACTATGAGTAGCTTCTATGATTCATTAGAGGTGCGTACCGAAACAGTAGGCTCTGCTTTTGCTAATGTTGAATGTAAAATTGTTGACCCTGATACAGGTCTTGACTGTCCTGACGGTGTGAACGGTGAATTTGTGGCAAGAGGCTATAATATTATGAAGGGCTATTATAAAATGCCAAAGGCTACTGCTGAGGCTATTGATAAGGACGGATGGCTTCACACAGGTGACCTTGCTTGCAGGGACAGTGACGGCAACTACCGCATTACAGGCAGACTTAAGGATATGATTATCCGAGGCGGAGAAAATATTTATCCTAAGGAAATTGAAGAGTTTATTTATACTTGTCCTAAGGTGCGTGACGTTCAGGTTATCGGCGTTCCCGATGAGCAATACGGCGAAGAAATTATGGCATGCATTATCCTTAAAAAGGGTGAGGAAATGACTGCTGATGAAATGAAGCAGTATATTGCGGCTCATATGGCACGTCATAAAGTGCCACGCTATATTGATTTTATGGATAGCTTCCCTATGAATGCTGCAGGCAAGATTCTTAAATATAAAATGCGTGACGATGCCGCAGAAAAGTTAGGGCTGAAAAAATAATGGTTAACGGTATTTACACAATAGATGCACATTGCCATATTTATCCTGAAAAAATAGTTGATAAAGCGGTAGCAGGAACAGATAATTTTTACGGTGTTAAATCTCATTGTAAGGGTACGGTGGCGGACCTTATAGAACAAGGCGAAAAGGTGGGTATTGACCGTTTTGTGGTTCAGTCTGTGGCAACAACGCCCCGCCAAGTGTCAAGCATAAATAATTTTATTGCAGCTGAGGTTTCGGCTAACCCCGAAAAGCTTATAGGTCTTGGTACATTGCACCCTGAAAGTGAGGATATTGCGGCTGATGTTGAGCATTTGGTTTCCTTAGGTCTTAAGGGAGTAAAGCTTCACCCCGATATTCAAGCCTTTAAAATAGATGATTACAGATGCCTTAAAATTTATGAGCTTTGCGAGAAAAAAGGGCTTGTACTGCTTCTTCACACAGGGGATAACCGTTACGATTATTCCAATCCGAACAGATTATTGCCTGTGCTCGAGACCTATAAAAATTTAAAGTTTATAGGTGCTCATTTCGGCGGTTATTCTATATGGGAGGACGCCTGCAAAGCATACCGCGGAATACCGAATTTTTATGTTGACTGTTCTTCGAGTATGCCTTGGCTCAGTAAGGCTACTATAATTCGTATAATCCGCTCCTATGGCGCTGATAGGGTGCTTTTTGGTACAGATTATCCTATGTGGAATCCTAAGAGTGAAATTGAAACTATTTTATCGCTTGGACTTGACGAACAGGAAATAATGAGTATACTAAATATAAACGCTAAAAAACTTTTTAATTTGGAGTGAATGAAATGTCTGATTTCAGAATTGATACTAAATGTGTTCAGGGCGGTTATACACCCGGTAACGGTGAGCCAAGACAAATCCCTATTATTCAGAGCACAACCTTTAAATATGCGACAAGTGAAGATATGGGAAAGCTTTTTGACCTTGAGGCAAGCGGATATTTCTATACACGTTTGCAAAACCCTACAAATGATATGGTTGCAGCAAAAATCTGTGAGCTTGAAGGTGGTACTGCCGCAATGCTTACATCTTCAGGTCAGGCAGCCTCCTTTTATTCAATTTTCAATATTGCTTCTTGCGGTGATCACGTTGTTTGTTCTTCTGCAATTTATGGCGGAACATATAACCTTTTTGCTGTTACAATGAAGAGAATGGGTATTGATTTCACCTTTATTTCTCCTGACTGTACCGATGAAGAGCTTAATGCTGCTTTCAAGGAGAATACAAAGGCAGTTTTCGGCGAAACTATTGCAAACCCTGCTTTAGCTGTTCTTGATATTGAGCGCTTTGCAAATGCCGCTCACAGCCACGGTGTACCTCTTATTATTGATAACACCTTTGCAACTCCCGTAAATTGCAGACCCTTTGAGTGGGGTGCAGATATTGTTACCCATTCTACCACAAAGTATATGGACGGTCACGGCTCAGGTGTCGGCGGATGTATTGTTGATTCGGGTAAATTCGACTGGACTAAGTATCCTGAAAAATTCCCCGGTCTTTGCACTCCTGATGATAGCTATCACGGTGTAACCTATACTGAGCGTTTCGGTTTAGAGGGAGCATATATCACTAAGGCTACAGCACAGTTAATGCGTGATTTTGGTTCTATTCAATCCCCTCAAAACGCATATTATGTGAACTTAGGTCTTGAAAGCCTACATCTTAGAATGAAAAAGCATTGTGAAAACGGTCTTGCGGTTGCAAAAGCTCTCAAAAATGATGATAGAATTTCTTGGGTTATTTATCCCGGCCTTGAGGGCGACAAATATTATGAGCTTGCTCAAAAATATATGCCAAATGGTACCTGCGGTGTTGTTAGCTTTGGTGTTAAGGGCGGAAGAAAAGCGGCTGAAAGCTTTATGAAAAATCTTAAGCTTGCTGCTATCGAAACCCATGTTGCAGATGCCAGAACCTGCTGTTTGCACCCTGCAAACGCAACTCATCGTCAGATGAATGATGACGAGCTGGCATTGGCAGGTATTTCGCCTGACCTTATCCGTTTCTCTTGTGGTATTGAGGATGCCGAGGACCTTATTGCCGATATTAAGCAAGCACTTGATAATATTTAATTCTAAAACAAAAACCTTCCTCTTGAAAAGGGAAGGTTTTTATGTTATTCTATAATAAAATTATATCAATTGAGGTACATCTATGCCTATTAAAATTCCAAACGATTTACCTGCAGTAAAAACTCTTAATGACGAAAATATCTTTGTTATGACCGAAACAAGGGCTATAACACAGGATATTCGTCCACTTAAAATATTGCTTTTAAATCTTATGCCAAAAAAAATCGAAACCGAAACTCAGTTATCACGCCTGCTCGGCAACTCGCCGTTACAGGTGGATTTAGAGTTTATTCACACCAAAAGCCACAAATCCAAAAATACCTCTGCTGAACATCTTTTCACGTTTTATAAAACCTTTGATGATGTTAGGGACCGTACTTTTGACGGTATGATTATAACAGGTGCTCCTGTTGAACAGATGAATTTTGATGAGGTCGAATACTGGGAAGAGCTTTGCGAGATAATGGAGTGGACTAAAACCCACGTTCACAGCACCTTCCATATCTGTTGGGGTGCTCAGGCAGGACTTTATTATCATTTTGGTATTAATAAAAAGCCGCTTTCGAAAAAGATGTTTGGTGTATTTCCGCATACGGTAGATTATAAAAAATCTATTCTTTTCAGGGGCTTTGACGATGTTTTTATGGTGCCCCATTCAAGGCATACCACCGTTGATGTTGAGGATGTTAAAAAGGTTAAGGGTTTAAAGGTGCTTGCAACCTCTAAGGAAGCGGGACTTTATGCTGTATCAAGCAAAAACGGCAAGCAGATTTTCATAACTGGTCATTCGGAATACGATGCGGATACTCTTATGAACGAGTATTTAAGAGACGTTTCTCAGGGTCTTCCCATTGAAATACCTAAAAACTATTTTAAGGATAATGACCCCCAAAAGGGCCCTGTTGTTACCTGGCGTTCACATGCAAATCTGCTTTATTCAAACTGGCTCAACTATTTTGTTTATCAGACAACACCTTATGATATTGAAAAGATTAAAAAATAAAAAACGGATACCGTGAGGTATCCGTTTTTCTGCTTTATGGATTAGCAACCGCAGTTATTGTCGCAACCGCAGCCACAACCGTTGTTGAATGAACCGTTGTTACCGCAACCGCCGCAGCAGAAGAGGATGAGGATAAGGATTATAATCCAAGAGCAATTATTACCACCAAAGTTACACATTTAAGAAAACCTCCTTTTTTGTTTTCATCACATACTATGCAGGAGATGGCGGGTGTGTTACAGAAAAGAGTTTTATGCTTTTGAAAATAACTTTTTAATATATCTGCAGCAAATTAAAGCTTACCGACTGTCGTGGTAGAGGCTTGAGAACTTAACAAAGCATAGGCAAATAAAATAGACTTGACTTTTCCTGATTTTCGTGTATAATTAAAGTCAGGGAAAGTCAAAAAAGAGGTGCGTTAAAATGAGAATGAGCGATTTAATAACAAAGGAAATTATAAGAATGCTTAATGAATCTGAGGAAAATACAGCCGAAATCCAGCGTAATGAATTTGCAGGCCTTATAGGCTGCGCTCCGAGTCAGATAAACTATGTGTTAGCATCGCGTTTTACTCCTGAGCACGGTTATATTATAGAAAGTCGCAGAGGTGGGGGAGGATATATAAGAATAAAACGTGTAGTTCTTAATTCTTCTTCAGCTTTTATGCACATAATAAATTCTATAGGGGACAGTATTGATTCTATGAGCACCAGAATTTTAATAGAAAACTGCCTTGAAGCTGGGCTGATTTCTTCTGAAATTGCCAGACTTATGGCGGCGGCAGTATCCAATACTGTTATGCAGACAGTACCGCCTGTATTAAAGGACAGTTTAAGAGCTAATATTTTAAAGCAGATGCTTTTAACTCAGATTTAAATCGGTGAAAAGGAGTAATTCTTATGCTATGCGAAAAATGCGGAAAAAATAATGCTACGACACATATCCGTTCTGTGGTTAACGGTGTTGTAAAGGAGCTTAACCTTTGTAGCCATTGTGCTGCTGTAGAAGGATATACGGGTATGTCACACAACAGTCTGGCAGGTATGTTGGCTTCAATGCTTTGTGATGTTACCGAGCACAGAACTATAGCTGAAAAAATCAAATGCCCCGTTTGCGGTGCAGATTTTCATACTATTGCTGAAAGCGGTAAGGTGGGCTGCGCAGAGTGCTATAAGACATTTGAAAATGAATTGTTGCCGTATCTTAAAAGGGTGCATGGCAGTACACGTCACGCAGGTAAAGTACCTAACAGCGCACCGCTTGCGGTAGTACCCAAAAAAGAAACGGTTCAAGATTTAAGACTGGAGCTAAACCGACTTGTACGTGAAGAAAAATACGAACAGGCAGCGGTTATAAGGGATAAAATAAGGAAAATGGAGGCGGAAAAGAATGAGTAGTTGGTATAAAAAATCAGCACCTGAAAGCGATGTTGTTGTAAGCACAAGAGTGCGTCTTGCCAGAAATTTGAGCGGTATTCCGTTTCCGTCAAGAATGACAGATTCACAAAGAGAAGATTTAAAAGCAAGGGTAAAGCAGGCTATTGCCGATAGTAACACTCCTTTTTCAAAAACTCTCAAATATATAGATATGCAGACTATTCCTCAAAATGAGATAAACGCCATGGTGGAGCGCCACGTAATAAGCCCAGAATTCGCCAAAAACACTGAGGGTAGGGCTATCATACTGTCGGAGGACGAAAGCATAAGTATAATGGTAGGCGAGGAAGACCATATAAGAATTCAGGTTATATTAGGCGGTTTTCAGCTTGAAGAAGCTTATGACATTGCTGAGAGGATAGATACTCTTCTTTACAGCAAGCTCCATTTTGCTTTTGACTCTGAGCTTGGCTTTCTTACTGAATGTCCCACAAATTTGGGAACGGGGCTAAGAGCGTCACTTATGCTTCATCTGCCTGTTATAGAATCAAAGGGAGATATAGCCTCACTCAGCGATACGGTTAATAAAATCGGCTTTACTGTGCGAGGAATGTATGGCGAGGGTTCAAAATCAGCAGCATCTCTTTATCAGGTTTCTAACCAGATAACCTTGGGTATAAGTGAGAAAAACGCTATAGATAATCTTAAAATAATAGCAACTCAGCTAATTGAAAAGGAACGCTCCGCCGCAAGAGAGCTTGATTCTTTAAAATTAGAGGATATGGTTTACAGAGCCTTAGGGTCACTCAAATATTGCCGAATAATTACAAGTGAAGAAATGATGAAATTGTTATCTCGGATTAAATTGGGGCAGAGTATGGGCATACTAAAAGGGGAAATAAATCCTATAGAGCTGCTGATTGAAGCGCAGCCATATATGCTTATGCGAAAATACGGCGAAATGAAGCCCTTTGAAAGGGATATTAGTAGAGCCGAATATTTAAGAGAGGCTTTAAAAGAGCTTTGACACGGCGCGGGTTAGCCGCGAGGGAGGTAAAACAATATGAAATACAATTTTAACGGATTTACTTCAAAGGCTAATGATGCTTTAAATCAGGCGATAAGTTCAGCTGAAAGGCTGGGTCATACTTATGTAGGTAGCGAGCATTTACTGCTCGGACTTCTAAAAATAGGGGGAGGAGTAGCAGCGGCGGTGCTTAATAAAAGGGAAATAACCGCAGAAAAAATAGAAGAGCTTATACGCGCTCAGATAGGCTGCGGAACACCTACTAAGCTGTCGCCCGATTATTTTACACCGCGAGCTAAAAGGGTTATCGAAACCGCAATGAACGGCTGCAATAGTATGGGTAAGAAGTTTGTTGGAACAGAGCATCTGCTTATAGGTATTTTGAGCGAGGGTGATAATTATGCTATCCGCTTTATTAATACTTTGGGTGTTGATGTAGCTTTTCTTACAAACGAAGCACTTGCAGCTTCGGGTATAGACCCTAATTCTAAGTCTTCTGCAGAAAGGGGAGCGGCAGCCCAAAATACCAAAACCGAGACTCTTTCAAAATTCGGTATTGACTTAACCGAAGAAGCAAAAAAGGGTAAGCTTGACCCCGTAATTGGAAGAGAAACTGAAATTGAACGTGTAATTCAAATTCTTTGTCGCCGGACAAAAAACAATCCTTGCCTTATTGGCGAGCCGGGTGTTGGTAAAACCGCTGTGGTTGAGGGCTTGGCCCAAAAAATAGCGGACGGTGATGTGCCTGATATTCTGCTTAATAAAAAGCTGTTTACTCTTAATCTTACAGGTATGGTAGCAGGCACTAAATATAGGGGAGACTTTGAAGAACGGATAAAGGCAGTAATTGAAGAGGTTACAAAGTCGGGCAATATTATTCTGTTTATAGACGAGGTGCACACTATTATAGGCGCAGGCTCTGCCGAGGGTGCTACCGATGCGGCTAATATATTAAAGCCTGCTTTAGCAAGAGGCGAATTTCAGCTTGTGGGTGCTACCACAATTTCAGAGTACCGTAAGAATATTGAAAAGGACTCTGCCCTTGAAAGACGTTTTCAGCCTGTTAATGTGGGCGAGCCTACTGAGGAGGATGCTCTACTGATTCTCAAGGGCCTTAAGGATAAATACGAAGCGCACCATAAGGTTAAAATCGTTGAAGAAGCATTAACTGCGGCAGTAAAGCTATCTGCACGTTATATCACTGACCGCTTTTTGCCCGATAAGGCAATTGACCTTATAGATGAAGCCGCTTCAAGAGTACGCTTAAAGGCTTCTGCTGCTCCTCCTGAGCTTAAAGAGCTTGAAGAAAAAATTGCCGATACAGAGGATGAAAAGAATGAGGCGATTTCTTCTCAGGAATTTGAACGTGCTGCCACTTTGCGTGATACCGAAAACAGTCTTAAGCAACAGCTTCGTGAAGAAAAGGAAAAATGGCAGGATAAAAACGGTCATTTAATTGGCGAGGTAACAGCCAAAGACATTGCTGATATACTATCGGGTTGGACGGGTGTGCCCGTGTCACAGCTTACAGAGGAAGAAAGTGCGAGACTTTTGCGTTTAGAGGATGAGCTTCATAACCGTATAATTGGTCAGAATGAGGCTGTTACAGCAATAGCAAAGGCTATCCGCAGAGGCAGAGTAGGTCTTAAGGACCCCAAAAGACCTATAGGCTCGTTTATCTTCTCAGGTCCTACGGGTGTAGGTAAAACCGAGCTTTGTAAGGCTTTGGCAGAATCACTTTTCGGCAGCGAAAATATGATGATAAGACTCGATATGTCCGAATATATGGAAAAGCACACAGTATCCCGCCTTGTTGGTTCACCACCGGGATATGTTGGTTTTGAGGAGGGCGGTCAGCTTACTGAAAAAGTAAGACGCAATCCATATTCTGTACTGCTTTTTGATGAAATTGAAAAAGCTCACCCAGACGTTTTCAATATGCTGCTCCAGATTTTGGAGGACGGTATTTTAACCGACTCACAAGGCAGACGTGTGGATTTTAAAAACACAGTAATAATTATGACATCAAATGTTGGCGCCAGAAAGATTACCGATAAAAAGATAAGCTTCGGCTTTGTTGAGGTTGATGACAACGGCAACAGTGATATTAAGACTTCTGTTTTAGATGAGCTTAAAAACACATTTCGTCCCGAGTTTTTAAACCGAGTTGATGATATTATTGTGTTTACAAAGCTTAGCAGTGCTGAAATTGAAGAAATTGCAGAAAAAATGCTTATAGGATTAAGTCATAGACTCGAAAATCTTAATATTACCTTAAAGTGGGAGCAGAATGTTAAAAAAGCCCTCGCAGACAAAGGCTTTGATGAGGTATACGGAGCAAGGCCGTTAAGACGGGAAATTCAAAGCAAGATTGAGGACACTTTAAGCGAAAAAATTCTTGATGGTAGCATTAAAAACGGTGATACCGTGACCTGCTCTTATGAGGATAATCAGTTTAAATTTAATAAGTAAATAAAAAAGCTAACCTTACGGCATCTCATCGTGTGATGGGATACTGTAAGGTTAGCTTGCTTTGGTTTTATAGCTTGTGATTTTTTAATATGTATTTTAGCAATTCTTCGCAACCTTTATCAACATCATGTTCGGTGGTATCAAAATCACCTGTATACCAAGGGTCAGCAACATCGGCAGGTGCAGAGGTAAAGTCAAGTAAACGGAAAAGCTTGTTTTCAGTATCCTTGCCAATGATAAGGCTAAGATTTCTCAAATTATTTCTATCCATACAGATAAGATAATCATAATAACTGTAATCGCCTTTTGTTACCCTTACAGCCCTTTTACTACCTGTAGATATTCCTCTGCGGCTTAAAAGCGCACGAACTGGGGGATAAACGGGATTGCCAATTTCCTCGCTTGAGGTAGCGGCAGAGGCGATAACAAACATATCAGCCAAGCCGTTTTTTTCTACTAAATCTTTCATAACAAACTCTGCCATAGGACTTCTGCAAATATTGCCGTGGCAGATAAAAAGTATTTTTGTCATAATTTATCCTCTTTCTGAATTGGATTATCTTCGGCTCCCTCTGACGAGGGAGCTGTCAGCTTTGCTGACTGAGGGAGAGATTTTTTAACCGCTAAATTTATGTATTCACATACACCATTAAAATTACGATTAATATCTGAATTGCAAATTCTTAAAACTGTTAAATTCATACTTTCTAACTCTTTTGTACGAATTTCATCTTTTTCTGTTTGCTCTATGGTATAATGACCTCCGCCGTCAAGTTCAACTATAAGTCTTGCTTTAGCACAATAAAAATCTACTATATAGTTGCCAATGGCTTTTTGCCTTTGAAAACGCACGGGATAATTTCTTAAAAATTCGTACCACAACTTTCGTTCCCAAGGTGTCATATTTTTTCGAAAAGTTTTTGCGAGAGGGATATTGGCTTTGTTATATTCTTTCATTTTCTCTCCCTCCGTCAAAACTTCGTTTTGCCACCTCCCTCGTCAGAGGGAGGCAAGGTTACTACTAAACTTTTATATAATATAACACTTTTTTATAATACTTTCAATGATTTTGTTCGTTGTGGCAAGGGCACACCCCTGCACCCCTCAATATTGCTTTTGTTTTACAAAAACAATATAGAACACCAATATTAACACCGCTTGCAAACCATAGCTTATTGATATTTGTAGCGGAATATGATATGATCAACTAACCGATAAACTTGAATTTGACGGAGGAAATGATTGTATGAAAAAGTTGATAGCATTAGTTTTAGCATTAGTCTGTGTTCTAACTTTGGCAAGTTGTGGTAAAAACGATACCTACAAAATCAAAATTATTGTCCCTGCCGAAAGTACTGAAGAAATTGTTTATCAGGAAGATTTTGTCTATTCCGAGGAGGAAATCTCACCGACAGGCAATAAGATTACAATTTATTCTGGTGAAGGATTAGGCGATACAGAAGTGGTATTAAAACCAATTAGTGTCAAAGAAGAAAATGCATACGAGCCAACATATATTACACATGGTTTACCAGTTGAAATGGATGTAGAAAAAGGTGCTTGGTTTAAAGTAGGTATAAATATGCGAAACAATACTGATACAGACAAAGTTGTTTATGTTGAGGTTGAAGGTGTAGAAGTAAGAATTGAGTAAATCCCAATTTGTAGATAAGGAGTAAAGATAGATGATTCAAATATCCTACGCCTCAATGGTAGTGTTCATAAGTATCATTTGGTGCTTGGTAAGAGTGATATGTGCAATGAAAACCAAGAGAGTGGATTGGAAAAGAGAAATCCAACTGATTTTTGTATACATCTGCATAGTCGTTGTTGCACGGTTTACCTTTTTCCCATTTTCAAAAGTAAACGGAGAAATACAGCCACTTGTTTTTGAAAGTGCAAAAGCATTTTCCTTTCGTGTAAATTGGATTCCGTTTGTTAAACTGTTTGATTATCTCGAAATGAGAGACATTTTGATAAATGTAATTGGCAATACAGCAATGTTTATCCCATTGGGAATTGTTTGGCCAAGTGTATACAAAGGATTGGATACACACTGGAAGATTATTTCAGCAGGCATTGGTTTTTCTTTATGTATTGAGATTTTACAACTTCCCTTTTATGATAGAGTATCCGATATTGATGATTTATTATTAAATTCGTTAGGTTTTATCATTGGATATCTGCTGTATCTTCTTGCAAAGCTGCTAAGTAAAAAGATGCTAAGAATTAAATAAATTCCAATTTGAGAAATGAGTAAACAAATTCAGGAGGTTTTATTATGAAAGGTATCAAAAAAATATTATTTGGAATAGCATTGATTCTATCAGGTTTCTTCTGTTTATATGCATCCTCTCTTGGTGAATGGGGTGTTGGTGAAGTAATAGGATTAATTATCCCTGTTGTTGGTGTTGGTTTTGCAATCGCAGGACTTTTAGATAAAAGCGAATAAACTTTAATTTATCGAACAAACAAAGAAACCGTTTCCAATGTAGGAGACGGTTTCTTTTTAGTCATATTCAGGGCTTTTTTAGTTGGTTTTCAAAAGTAGTAAAAAAGTAGTACGATTTACAAATCACCTTGCAAATCGTGGTATAACGTAGCAAAGATGGGTCTTTTTGGCTATGTTCAAATACTCCCATGGCAGATAAATAAAATTTTAATCATATAACCACCGAGAATATTTTAACATATTTTTGTTATGTTTACAAGTTATTGAGTAACATTAATTATTGACGGGCTATTTATTATCAGGGTGAATTTTGAAATACACCTAATGATGACAAAAAAATTGTTAAATTTCCTTCAAACAGTATTGCTTTTTTAGAAATTTTAAGGTATAATGTATGCGGAAAAAAATTAACCAAAAGGAGAACCAAAAATGACTGATAACAAAACTGTTATTAAATGGTTAGACGAAATGAAAGAGCTCCTCACTCCTGACAGTGTTGTTTGGATTGACGGCAGCGATGAACAGAGAGAGGCATTACGCGAAGAAGCTGTTAAATTAGGTGAGCTTACAAAGCTAAATCAGGAAAAGCTTCCCGGTTGCTATCTGCACCGCACTAATCCCAATGACGTAGCACGTGTTGAGGATCGTACCTTCATCTGCTCTAAGACAAAAGAGAATGCAGGCCCCACAAACAACTGGTGTGATCCTGCTGAAATGTATGAAAAGCTTTACAAGATCGCACGTGGTAGCTATAAGGGACGCACAATGTATGTTATTCCTTATTCGATGGGACCGATTGGCTCTCCTCTTGCAAAAATCGGTATCGAAGTAACCGATTCTGTTTATGTTGTTCTTAATATGCTTATAATGACCAGAGTAAGTCTCAAGGTTCTTGAGGTTCTGGGCGACAGCAATGACTGGGTAAGAGGTTTACATTCACGCTGTGATGTTGACCCCGAAAATCGTTATATCTGCCATTTTCCTGAGGATAACACAATTATTTCTGTTAACTCAGGCTACGGCGGTAACGTTCTTCTCGGTAAAAAGTGCTTTGCGCTACGTATAGCTTCTTATCAGGGTTGGAAGGAAGGCTGGATGGCTGAGCATATGCTTATCTTAGGACTTGAGAATCCTAAGGGTGAGGTTAAGTATGTTGCAGCTGCATTCCCCTCAGCTTGCGGTAAGACCAACCTTGCAATGCTTATTCCTCCTGAGTATCTCCGTAAGAAGGGCTACAAGATTTGGACTGTAGGCGACGATATTTCTTGGATGAAGATAGGTCCTGACGGCAGACTTTATGCTATTAACCCTGAAAACGGCTTTTTCGGTGTTGCTCCAGGTACTAACGAGCATTCTAACTTCAATGCTCTTGAGAGCACAAAGAAGGATACCATCTTCACAAACGTAGCACTTGACCTTAATGATAATACAGTTTGGTGGGAAGGCTTAAATAAGAATCTTCCTGAGAATGCACTTGACTGGAAGGGTAATCCTTGGGATCCCGCTAAGTTCAACAAGGCTGATAAGTCTACCTGTGCTGCTCACCCCAACTCACGTTTCACAGCTCCTGCTGCTAACTGCCCTTGCATTTCTGAAGAATTCGATAAGGGCGCAGGTGTTCCGATTTCTGCTATTATCTTCGGCGGCCGTCGCGCTAAGTGCGCTCCGCTTGTATATCAATCAAAGGATTGGGTTAACGGTGTATTTGTAGGCTCTGCTATGGCTTCTGAGACTACCGCAGCAGCTGCAGGTGCAGTTGGTGTTGTTCGCCGCGATCCTATGGCTATGCTGCCTTTCTGCGGTTACCACATGGGTGACTACTTCAAGCACTGGCTCGAAATGGGCGAGAAGCTTGGCGACAAAGCTCCTAAGATTTTCAATGTTAACTGGTTCCGTACTGACGATGAGGGCAACTTCGTATGGCCCGGATTTGGTGACAATATGCGTGTTCTTAACTGGATCATCGACCGTTGCGAGGGCAAGGCAGATGCTACTGAGACCGCTATCGGTTATGTTCCTAAGCCTGAGGATATTGACCTTACAGACCTTGATATGGATATTGAAGTTCTCAAATCCATTCTTAAAGTTGATAAGGACGTTTGGACTAAGGAAGCTGAGGAAATCGAAGAGCATTACAAGAAGTTTGGCGACAGACTCCCCGAAGAGCTTCGTGAACAACTTAGCAACCTCAAAGCAAATCTTGCTAAAATGTAATTTAAAATTCAAATCACCCGTTGCATTGCAACGGGTGATTTTTTGTATATTAAAATATTTAATTTGTTGAAAAATTATAATTAATTAATGTGTTTTAATGCATATTCACAGCACTGAACTACTAACTGATTAAAAGAAATATCGTTTTTATCTGCCAAAGATTGTAATTGGTCAATTAATTCATCGGGCATACGAATAGTTTTATTGGAATTTGTATTCTTTTTTACCTCAAACATTTTATCACCTCTACATTATAAATTTTAGTGCATTTTAGTCTGAAATTATACAAGTAAAATCGCAAGTATAAATATTGCAAAAAATGTTGCAATATGCTATAATTTCAATATACTTTCCGGTTTTAAAGAAAATTTAATGAATTATGATATGTTTTCTTAAAAAACATAATGCTATACTGCATTAGTAAGATAGTTTAAAATAGGTGATGTATAATTGAATGTTGTGACATGGATCATAAAAGCAATAAATAGTATTTGGAATTTTATTTCTTTTTTATATAAATATCGAACTATTTATAAAATAACTGGCTTTTTTGCAACGCGAAAATTTCCAAAAGCAAAATCCAATCATAAATATGCTATACTTATCGCTGCAAGAAACGAAGAGGCTGTTATCGGGAATTTGTTAGAAAGCATTGTAAACCAAGATTACCCAAACAAATTGGTGAAAATCTTCGTTGTTGCAGATAACTGCAGCGATAATACGGCAAATATTGCTAAAAATAATGGTGCTATTTGTTATGAAAGGTTTGATACTGAGCATCGTACCAAAGGTTATGCTTTGCAATATTTAGTTAAATGTATACAAAGGGATTACGGTATAGAAACATTCGATGGGTATTTTATTTTTGATGCGGATAATTTATTAAAAAGTGATTACATAAGCCGTATGAATGAAGCGTTTGACGCGGGAGAAAAAATTATAACCTCATACCGTAATACCAAAAATTTTGATAGCAATTGGATTTCGGCTTCATACGCTTTGCATTGGCTAAGAACTATCAGAAATGAGCATCGCGCACGTTCATTTTTTCATCTGGCTACAAGAATTCAAGGTACGGGATTTTTGTTTTCAAACGAACTTATAAAAAACGGTTGGAAATATACCAGCCTTACTGAAGACCGCGCTTTTTGTGCTGATGCTGTATCTCAGGGTTATAAAATATCATATAACAATGAAGCAGTTTTTTACGATGAACAACCTAGCGATATAAAAATAGCAATGAGGCAAAGGGTAAGATGGTCAAAAGGTCATATACAAGCACTTTTTGAAACAGGACCAAAACTTTTTTGCAATATTTTTAATCCTAAAGTTTCGGTAATACACAAATTGCAAGCAAAAAGCAGAAATACTTCAATTTTAAAGAATATACACCTGCGTTTTATGAACTTTGATATGCTTACTGTTGTAATCCCAAAATCTTTACTTTCGGTTATTAGAAAAATAATTATATATTTGCTAAGAATAATTCTAATTATAAGTTCCGGAGTCGCAATAAGCGAAAATTACGCTCCGAAATTTTTAAAAAGTGTGTTAAAGTTTTTTGAAATAGATATAAAGTCAAGCGATGATTTTTTGGCTGTTTTATGGCTAATATTTTTTGCTTTTGCTTGGACTTTGAGTTCTTACTTTAAGGGTATTTTAACAGCAATTTACATATTTATTATGGAAAATAAAAGAATCGCAAATATAAAGTGGTATAAGAAGTTATGGTATTCGTTAACATTTCCGATTTTTGATATTATGGGAAAAATTTCGTTAATAATAGCGTTATTTGCAAAGGTGGAATGGAAAACAATTCCGCATACTAATGCTATTTCTATTCGTGAAATAGAGTAAATACGAAAATCAAAAACGAGAAAACGGAAGAAAACGAGAGAAAACGAGAGAAAACGAGAGATTTTAAAATCTAAATTAATTTTTTTGAATTTTTTAGTTGACAATGAGGTTTTAGTGTGGTATTATAGTCAAGCTGACTGCGTGGGGTGGCCTGCGCATTACTTAAAAACTATACGGAGGATTGGAATTATGTCAACATTTATGGCAAAGCCTGCTGAAATTCAGCGTAAATGGTATATAATCGATGCGGCTGACAGACCGCTCGGTCGTACTGCTACTAAGGTTGCTGATATTCTTCGTGGCAAAATTAAGCCCGAATTCACACCCCATGTAGACTGTGGTGACCATGTTATCGTTATCAATGCTGAAAAGGCAGTTTTAACAGGAAAGAAGCTTGAGAAGAAGTATTATCGTCGCCATACAGGTTATATTGGCGGTCTTAAAGAGGTTCAGTATGCAACTCTTATGAAGACCCGTCCTGAGCTTGCTATGGAGCTTGCAGTTAAGGGTATGGTTCCCGATACTACAATCGGTCGCAAGGCTCTTACAAGACTTCACGTTTACAGCGGTACTGAGTATGCACAGGTTGCTCAGAAACCCGAAAAGTATGAATTTTAAGAAGGGAGACAGAAATTATGTTTGAAGCAAAGCCTTATTTCTACGGAACAGGCAGAAGAAAAAGTTCTGTTGCCCGTGTTCGTGTATACAACGGTACCGGAAAGATCACTATAAATGACAGAGATATTGATGATTATTTCGGTCTTGAAACCTTAAAGCTTATCGTTCGTCAGCCCCTTAACATTACCGGCACTCTCGACAAGTTCGATATTGTTTGCCGTGTAGCAGGCGGCGGCGTTACAGGTCAGGCTGGCGCTATACGTCACGGTATCTCACGTGCTCTTCTTCAGTACGATGCTGAACTCAGAGGCGCTCTTAAGAAAGCAGGCCTCCTCACTCGTGACCCACGTATGAAAGAAAGAAAGAAGTACGGTCTCAAAGGCGCTCGCCGCGCACCGCAGTTCTCCAAGAGATAATTTTATTATCATATATACCCTCTGCATCCGCAGAGGGTATACTTATTATATATAACAATTTAAATTTAGGAGGTGGGTACTTGAAACTAAAGAAAGGATTTAAAGGCTTGCTTTGTTATTTTGGCGTATTTGTGCTGGCTATAATTGTAGTAGTGGTCGGATATTATTTGCTTCAGCGTTTTTTTGCCCACAGAAACGAGCCGTTTGTACCCGCTTATGAAAAGGTTACATTGACTGTGGATACGGATTATGAAACCTTTTTCCTGCAAACAGGTCTAGGTAAACCCGCGGTGGATAAGCTTCTTGCTGAGGGGGATTTTGAAGCCATACTTGAGGCTCAGGAGATGTTTTTCGAAAAGCCGCAGATTGAATGTACGCCAATGTTTGGTTGGTTTACAAGAGAAGACAGGCTAGGCGATACTGATAGCCCACCCTTTGCCGATTTACAATCGGGAGATATATTGGTTACTCTTTCAACCCACAGCGGCGGCTGGCGACACGGTCACACAGGACTTGTTATTGATGAATATACCGTGCTTGAATGCCAAAGATTAGGTACTAAATCTTCTTTTGAGGGTATTTATTATTGGGGAAATTATTCGAATTACGCTGTGCTGAGATTAAAGGACATCACTCCCGAATTGCAGGAAGAAATCATAAAATACAGTGAGGATACTTTAAGGGGTGTACCTTATAATCTTTTTTCAGGTATATTCGGGTCTAAAACACCCGACCCTGAGAGTGAAAATTTTGGGTTTTACTGTTCTAATCTTATCTGGTATGCTTGGAATCATTTAGGCTTTGACCTTGATTCCGACGGCGGACGTATAGTCTCCAGCTATGATATACTCCATTCTGATAAGCTTGAGATTGTTCAAATTTACGGAATGGATCCAAATGAATTTATATGATTAAAACTGAAACAAGGGGCAGTCTAATAAGACAGTCCCTTGTTTTTATAATTATACTGACTTTTGCAAAATTGCTGCCATAACGGTTATATCATCCTCATGATTATCGTTTCGGCGACGTTTTGCACATTCACAAAGCTTTTCTGCAAGCACTTGGGCAGAGCCATCGTGCCAAGCTTCGATTTCTGCTCTTATCCAATCGGTACCGCTACCGGTTACACCGTCAGACATAAGCACTACAATATCGCCCATTTTGCATTTAATTGTGGCTTTATCAAAACCAATATCACGCAGTATTCCCGCAGGTAGAGAGGTGCTTTGAGCTTTACCTGTTTTACCCGAACGTCTAACAATAGTTGGTGCTGCACCTGCCTTGTAAAGCTCAGTTTGACCTGTATACAGGTCAATACTTGCAATATCTACCGTTGCTAAAGACTCGTCGGTTGATTTAAAAAGCATCGAAGAATTAAGTATTTTTAATGAGCAATCATAGCCAAAGCCTGCTTTTAAAAGTCTTGACATCAGGCCTGATGCCATTGCGCCGTCTACAGCGGCTCTGCCACCAGTGCCCATACCGTCACTTAAAATCATTATAAAGTGCCCCCTCCCGTCAAGGAAATATTTATATGCGTCTCCGCACATATTGGAGCCCGAGGCACATATCTGTTCAACACCTATATCTATATTTATTGCGGCGTGCTCGTTAAGCACAATGAAAACATCACCGCCAACCTCGCTGACTGTTGGTACATCAAAATCTCTTTCGCATACTACCGATACCATTTTCATAACCTGAAGCTTGTTTATAATTAGCTCAGGTGTTTTTTTAAGTTTGAATTCCAGCGTCATTCTGCCGTATTTATCTACCCTGCTGCAAGCCTCCTCAACACGTATGTCAAGATTTTTAAGTGCAGCGGTGGCATTTTCGGCAGCGGCATTATCGAATTTTTCGTCATTATTAAAGTCAACACTAAGGTCATAAAGCATTGATGATATACCGTTAAACTGGTCGGATACTACTGAGCGCACTTCATCAATGCGGCTTTCTGCTGCTATGTGGGAGGCATAGTCCGAATAACGCTTGTAAGTGGCATTTGCTACACGGGAAACTCTAATACATCTGCCTTTAAATTCGGGTGTTGCAGCGGTTTCGGGCGAGCATTCGCCCTGCTTTACAGCTTTGGTCATTTCGAGGATAGCATTTATGGTGTCATTTCGCTTGCTTTCCCAACAGTGAACGCGTAACTTGCAGCCTGCACAGGCGTCACGTTCTACAGCGGATATTACAGTACCAAAATCGGGCGCATTAATTTTAGACAGCTCAACCGAAACCTGTTCTACTGTCTCGGATACATCTTTAAGAGCATTTGATGCTAATTCTAACCGCATTGTAAGTGATTTTTTAAAGCCAGACGGAACCGCTAGTCTTGGATGAGATGAAAAAATCTTACCCAAAATAATACCGGCTTTTCGGGGCAAGGTTAAAAACAGGGCAGACCCCAATGCCGCTTCTATTACCGTGCGTGAGATAAGCATTGTGTCAGCAGTAGTAACCGAGCCTATAAAGCTGAAAATTACAAGTACCGTAATTTGTGCATATTTTCCCAAAGAGGCAAAGATACCTGCCATTAATCCTGCAAAAGCGAATGCAACGCCTATATTGCCCGAAATATTGCTTAGTGTCATAGTAAGCGATACCGCAATTCCTGCAACAGCGCCTGAAATTATACCGCCGTATTTAGCAGAGGTTAGAATTAAAACTACACCCAAAATTCTGCCAAATGATATTCCGTTAAGCTGCAAATTATTAAAGCCTAAAATCAGGATACTAAGTGATATTAGCAATGTGGAAAGCTCGTCGGAAGCAAGTCCTGACGGTGAGTGTGTAAGTGTTGCGAAACTTCGCCCAATAAAGAGTGTACCCATCGCACAAAGCACAGATTCTGTTACCACATCGAGCAGGGTGATTTCCATACTTTTAAGCGCTACTGCCGAGGTAATAAGATTCGCCAGCAGAGAAATAAATGTTAAAAAGATAGGATTGTTTACAAGCTTTTTGTAATTATTAAGCAGCAATTTTATCGCCACCACTGCAAAAAGTGAGGCTATGTACCTAAATCCACCGTTACCCACAGCAGGAAAGAAGTAGCCTAAAAATACACCTATAGCTGCTGCGGGAGTAAATGTAATAGAGCTGCCTGCCAGAAAGGACAATCCAAACGGTAGTAGCCTGTCCAATACAACGGCACGTGAAGCCGCTATACCTCCAAGTGCCACAAAAAAATGCGTAAGAGAAGCTAATACAAGTTCTTTTGCCGAAAAGTTTTCAATTTTGTTTGATATTTTAACAATATCCTTCAATTTTAATCACCGCCTATATTTCTGAATACCATTATACGACGGCTCTGATACTTATTTTGTCAAACCAAGATGTAATAAATATGGACTTTTTGGAAAATAAACGGATAGCGAAAGCGTTTAATCTAGATTCACCCTTTTAGTCGATTTGGTTCCCAGGTGCCAAGAAGAATAAAAAAGGGAAAGAAAGGTAATGATAATTTTGAGGTGTAGCGATATGAAGCATTATTTAAAAATAATAATTATGGCACTCATTATGTTGTCGGTGTTTTCGGTTTGTGTTTCAGCTTTATCAAAAATGGGTTCACGCTCAGAGGAAGTTAGAAGTATTCAGCAGGTGCTTAAAAACCAAGGGTATTATACGGGAAATATTGACGGTATTTTTGGTACAGCCACCAAAAACGCTGTTATTGCTTTTCAAAGGGAAAACGGACTCAAGGTTGACGGTATTGCAGGGAAGGAAACACTTAAGGCTTTAAATATTACGGATGCAAATTATGATTCTTATGGGGGTTACTCCTCTTCTGATTATGAGCTTTTGGCTAGGATAATATCAGCCGAGGCGCGAGGAGAACCGTACCTCGGTCAAGTTGCAGTTGGGGCGGTTGTACTAAACCGTATAGAGCACCCATCCTTTCCTGATACACTTTCGGGTGTGGTTTATCAGAAAGGTGCATTTTCTTGTCTTAATGACGGTCAGTTTTATGAGCCTATTTCGGATAGTGCTTACAAAGCTGCAACTGACGCGATAAACGGTCTTGACCCTAGCGGCGGCGCAATTTACTATTATAATCCCGTAAAATCAACAAATAAGTGGATTTTCAGCCGACCTGTTATAACAACTATAGGCGACCATAGATTTTGCAGTTAGCGGATACAAATCCGCTACATAAAAGTTTGACGGATGGCTCTAAATATGATAAAATACCTTTAATAAATATATTTAGGTGCAGGAATATTTATGCAGAAGAACGATGAAATTATTTTAAATGTTACCGATGTCACTAATGAGGGTAGCGGTGTAGGAAAATCGGGTGGTATGGCGGTTTTTGTGCCTCTTACTGCGGTTGGTGATAAAGCAAGGGTAAAAATTTTAAAGGTTAAAAAGAATTATGCTTTCGGCAAGCTGATAGAAATAATTGAACCATCCGCCGATAGAATAACTCCTGACTGTCCTGTATTTAATAAGTGCGGTGGCTGTGTTTTCAGGCATATCAGCTATGAAGCTGAGCTTAATTTAAAAGCTTCCAAGGTTTATGAGGTTATAAAACGTATAGGAGGTATAGATTTAAAGCCCCAATCTATTTTGTATGGGGATAATACTGACCGTTACAGAAACAAGGCTCAATTTCCTGTGGATTTAGATGGTGCGGCGGGATTTTATGCTTTTCATTC
>JBGVRU010000032.1:0-16317 GCA_045128715.1 Acutalibacteraceae bacterium
AAAAAAAAAGGGGGGCGTTTTTGATTTTAAAATTATGGCGTGGGGGGGCCCCCGGACGGGCGGCCCCCCTCAGTCTATCTTTCTTAAAGGAGTCAAAACTTAAATTTTATATAATACTAAACATTAACTTATAACGCTTTAGCAAGCTCTGCTACTAAATCGGACATTTTTTGACATTTATTGAGCCGTATAGTATAAACAGGCTTATCGGTTGCATTTAGCATAAATCGGTTCCCAAAATAGCTTGAAAGCTTTGCAATAACCGCAGGCTCTATTGAATTTATATGCAGAATTGCGGTATTTGCCGTGCCAGTGATTTCAGCGATTTTTGCACTTGCCGCCTTGTTACGAAGTATTGCAATATCAATAAGCCCCATAACAGAAGCAGGCGGCTCGCCGAAGCGGTCGCAAAGCTCATCTATAACATCACTTGCATCGTCATCGTTTTTTATAGCAGCTATTCGCTTATAAATACCAAGTCTTGCAGGAAGAGACTCAATATAGCTTTCAGGTATATGAGCCGAAACATTAAGGTCTACTGTACAGGGTATATCATCCTCAGGTACGGCACCGTTTTCTTCGTTTACGGCTTCGGACAAGAGTTTTAAATACATATCATAACCCACCGACTCCATATTACCGTGCTGGTCACCACCCAGAATACTACCTGCTCCCCTTATCTCAAGATCTCGCATAGCAATTTTAAAGCCTGAACCAAACTCAGTATATTCTCTTATAGCTTCAAGTCTTTTTGCAGCTACGTCAGACAATTGCTTATTCTGCCCAAAACAGAAATAAGCATAAGCTCGTCTCGGTGAACGTCCAACACGTCCTCTTAGCTGGTGAAGCTGGCTAAGACCCATTCTATCTGCATCCTCAATAATAAGGGTGTTAGCATTGGGCACATCTACACCCGTTTCAATAATTGTGGTGCAAACAAGTAGGTCGATTTCGTGCTCCAAAAGCTGTCTCCACACGTTTGTTAGCTCATCCTCACTCATTTTTCCGTGAGCTATACCTATATTAATATCAGGCAGTCTCTGCTTTAGCTTTGCGGCACACCGCTCAATAGTATCCACACGGTTGTGAAGATAATAAACCTGACCGCCGCGGCGTATTTCTTTATTTATGGCATCAATTATAACACCGCCGTTATATTCCAGCACATAGGTCTGAACGGGATGGCGGTCACCCGGTGCTTCATCTATAGATGACATATCTCTGAGTCCCGACATTGCCATATTAAGAGTTCTCGGTATCGGCGTTGCGCTAAGGGTTAAAATATCCACATAAGGGTAAAGCTCTTTTAGTCTCTCCTTTTGTGCTACACCGAAACGTTGCTCCTCATCAATTATTACAAGCCCTATATCTTTAAACGAAACATCCTTTGAAATAAGACGGTGTGTACCAACTACCATATCAAGCCTGCCGCATTTAAGGTCAGCTATTATCTTTTCCTGTTGTTTTTGGGGTACAAAACGGTTAAGCAGCTTTACGGTTATAGGCATATCCCCGAAACGGCGGATAATTGTGTTATAATGCTGCATTGCAAGTATAGTCGTGGGCACCATTAAAACACATTGCTTACCCTCACTTATACACTTAAATGCGGCACGCAATGCCACCTCGGTTTTACCGAAGCCAACGTCACCGCAAAGAAGTCTATCCATTGGAACTTCACGTTCCATATCACTCTTTATTTCGTTAACACACCTTAACTGGTCCTCAGTTTCATCATACGGAAATCTGCGTTCAAAATCATTCTGCAAATCAGTATCAGGGCTGAAAGCATAACCCTTAACGCTCATTCGCTTAGCATAAAGGGCAGTGAGCTGCTTTGCCATATCTCTGACAGCCGCCTTAACACGCTTGCGGGTTTTCTGCCATTCAGTACCGCCTAAGCGATTGATTTTTACAGCACCATCTTCAGTTGCGACACCTATATAACGAGATACCAAATTAAGCTGAGTTACAGGCACATACAAAACATCGCTTTTGGCATATTTTATCTTTATGTAATCCTTGGTAACTCCATGATTTGTAATTCGGTTAATACCGTCAAAAATGCCTATACCGTGCGCTTCATGCACAACATAATCTCCCTGACGAAGCTCGTCTAGAGAGCCTATCTCCTGAGCGTTTTTAGGACGCTTGCGGGGCTTTTTCCCCTCTGAGCCTATATGACGGTGGGTTATTAACAGAAATTTTTGCGAGGGTATTTCAAATCCGCCTGAAATACCGCCCACTGTTACGGTAATACCTGCTGTAAGCGTGGTGGGCTTTTCGCGGAACATAGCGTTAATACCCCTTTCGTTAAGCTCAGCGGTGAGCACCTTTGCCGCCCTCTGCTCCCCTGCCAAAATAATAACTGTACCCTTTTGCTCGGTTATATATGAAATATCCTCTAAAAGAACATTAATATCTCCGCTCCAAGCGGTCGAACGCTTATAATTAAAATTAATTATATCCTTAGGCTTTAGCTCGTATGAGGTCCTCGGGAAATTTTCGAGTATTACCGCGCTTTTGAGCTTATCCCAAAATTCAGAAGAGCCTAACCACAACATTGATGTGGCCTCGGACAAAAAGCCCTCAGTAAGTAAAGCCTCTGCATCCTCTGTCTGTTGAATAAAAATACTTTTAAGCCTCTCTGCGATACTACCACTTTCGGACACAAAATGCAGGCTATCCCCTACATAGTCAAAAACCGTTTCTCCGCCCTCGTAAATAAGCGGTATATACCTATCAGCGTGAACGCTAATTCCATTTTCAAGCGCAGAAATATCTGCCTTTAATCGTTCTCTCTGCTTTTCGGTGAAAACCTTGGCTGTATCCAGATATTCCTGCAAGGTTTTTGCTAATTTTTCAGGATTATAAAGTACCTCGCAAGCAGGGGTAATTTCTATTGCCTCTGCGTTTTCGGTACGTCTTTGAGTTTCAGTATCAAAAAGGCTTATTCCGTCAATTTCATCACCCCAAAATTCAATTCGGTAAGGAAGCTCTGAATTAACGGGGAAAACATCAAAAATACCGCCACGCAGTGAAAATTGACCTCTGCCCTCGCAAAGCTCACTTCTTGTGTAGCCTGCATTTAAAAGTCTTTCTGTAAGCTCGCTTATTCCATAAGTCTCGCCTACCTTTAAGGTAAACCTTGCACGTCTTAAAAATTCAGGCGGAACTGTTAGCTGACAAGCCGCGTCTACCGAAACGCACAACAGCTCAAAATCCCCGTCCAAAAGCTTGGACAGGGTGTCTGTTCTTTGATGCTCATATTCTTTTGAATAGCCGCTGAAATCACCGATGCAGTAGTCCCTCAAGGGAAAATTCACAGCATTAATTCCTAAAGATTTAGCATCTGCCGTAAGCTCTGCTGCCGATGCTTCGTCCTGAGTGACTACAGTGATTTTTTGCCCCGTATGCATAAAAATCGACTTTAGCATCACCGCCTTGTGAATAAGGGAAAGTCCTGTACAAACGGTGGGCAACCGCTTCTTATCAATTTCCTTTAAAAGTGCGGCGTAATCGGGGTCTTTCAGTAGTATTTTATTTAAAAATTCCATATCTTCCTCAGCTATTAAACTTATTCATTGCTGAATCAATGCCACATAACATAATCTCTTCTAAAGCAGAAACAGTATTCGAAAGAGCCTTTTTAAGGTCATCCTGCTGCTCTTTTGGGAATTTACCCAAAACCCAGCTTGCCAAATCATAATCAGGATGGGGCTTAGCACCTACACCGATTTTAATACGCATTATATTATCAGTGCCTAAAAGCTCGGTTATATCCCTCATACCGTTGTGACCGCCGTGGCTGCCTTTACGGCGCATACGGATTTTTCCGACATCAAGGGAAATATCATCCTGCATTATAATTATCTTTTCTTTAGGTATTTTATAAAATGACGATATTTCTGATACTGCCCTGCCCGAATTATTCATAAAGGTCTGTGGCTTTATAACTAGTATACGCAAATCCTTTAATTTGCAATCACCCAATAACGCGCCCATTTTATTTTTATTGAATCCAAAGCCTTTTTTTTCGGCAAACAGGTCGGCCGCCATAAAACCTACATTATGACGTGTATTCTCATACTGCATACCTGGGTTACCCAATCCCACTACAAGCCAATCATAAGCAGGCTTAGTCCTAAATATCATACTCAATCACCAAACGATATTTTAGCACATTTATTTATTTTATGCAAGTAAAAGGACTGCCGCCACTTTTTTCTTAGTGAGGTAGTCCTATTTGACTTCTTATTCCAAATGTCCGTTTTTAATAATAACATCTGCAATTCTCTCAGAATAGATTTCGCAAAGCTCATTGCTTTCACTTTCAATCATAATACGAATTACCGGCTCAGTTCCGCTTTGGCGCAAGAGTGCTCTGCCCTTTCCGTCTATAAGCTTATCTACTGCCTTTAATTCAGCTAAAACCTCGCTGTCCATCATAACAGCAGCCTTATCCTTAACCCTTAAATTTTTAGTAAGCTGAGGATAAAGCTTTACTGGCTCCGCCAGTTTGGAAAGAGGTAACTTTCTGTCCCGCATTTCTTCGGCAATCATTATAGCAGTTAAAAGACCGTCACCTGTAGTGGCATATTTTTTAAGGATTATATGACCAGACTGCTCACCACCTAAACGGTATCCCTTTTCCTGCATACATTCATAAACAAAGCGATCTCCTACCGAAGTTTGAACACATTCGATTCCAGCTTCCTTTAAAGAAGCAAAAAGTCCGCTATTAGACATAACAGTAGCTACAACCGTGTTGTGGTCAAGCATATCTCTTGCCTTTAAACGGGTAGCCAGAATATAGAGCATTCCGTCACCGTCAACAACATTGCCGTTTTCATCAACTGCAATACATCTGTCAGCATCGCCATCAAAAGCAAAGCCAACGTCAAGATGCTGCTCCTTAACCAATCTGCAAAGATTTTCTATATGTGTAGAACCGCAGCCGTTATTTACATTAAGACCGTCGGGCTCGGCACCTATAACCACGGTCTGTGCACCTAAAGCATCAAACACATTTTTAGCTATCATCCAGGAAGCGCCGTTTGCGCAGTCAAGACCGATTTTAAGCTCTTTGTATGAATGGGCTGCTACAGAAATTAAATAACCTACATATCTGTTTCTGCCTGCAACATAGTCAACAATGCAGCCGATACGCTCTCTATGGGCTAAGGGCAAATCATTTCCGCAAACCCCCAGCTTTTTCAAATCGCCGTCAATATAAGCTTCAATTAAAGCTGTAGTATTGTCATCAAGCTTTTCGCCGTGACGGTTAATAACCTTAATACCGTTATCGTAAAAAGGATTATGTGATGCGGTTATCATAATACCGCAGTCAAATTCATCCTGACGGGTAACATAAGAAACACTGGGTGTTGTGGTAACGTGTAGCATATAAGCATCTGCACCTGAAGCCGTAATACCTGCTACAATGGAATATTCCAGCATATAGCTTGAACGTCTTGTATCCTTACCGATAAGTATTCTTGGACGGTAACCTGTTTTAGTGCATCCTGAAAGAGATGAGGAATAATACCAGCCTAAGAATCTGCCCACTTTGTAAGCCTGCATAGAGGTAAGATTTAAATTAGCCTCGCCTCTGAAGCCGTCTGTACCAAAATATTTATTTCCTGATGTTATATTTGCATCATTCTTGCTAATTATAATCTTATCGTACAAAAGTTCATCTGTAGATACATTAAACAGCTCACAAATCTGTAAAACCTTATCTATCTGAGGTAATGCCTGCCCCATTTCCCATTTAGACACCGATTGCCTCGACACAGAAAGCTTTTCAGCCAGCTGCTCCTGAGAAATACCCGAATTATCACGTAAATGCGCTATTTTTTCGCCAATAGTCATATAGTTTTTACCACCTTTCCGTAGAGGAAATTATAAAACTTAATCTCCTCTACTTTTAATATATCCCGTCACTATACAAAGAATACCTTGTCATTTAAGACTTTTCAACCAACCTTGCATTGAATTTTTTCGCAACTTAAAGTTGCAAATCCTTGAAATTCATTGTTTTTCCACTTAAATTTTACCGCCGAAAGCTCTTTTTTGCAACCTGAAGTTTGCAAATGCTCATTTAAGGCACATTTGTTATTATATGGAATACAGAAAATCTAAAAAATGAATGCTATATGTAAAAAAATCTCTAATTTTATGCATTATCAACAATTTTTGTCGAATATCTTTTATTTTTGTATCTTATTTTTGACAAAAATTACTTGAAATACGGCAACAGAGTTGTTATAATAGATTTGTACGAGGGCTTTAAACACCCCCCTGCATTTTGAGGAGTTATGTTATGAAAGAACTTATAAAAAATTACAATTCTACTGTAATTTCGAATGCCTATGAACTTTTCGGTTCGTTTTCAAAAGGCAATAATGTTACTTTCAGACTATGGGCGCCGAATGCGAATAAGGTTTCTGTTGTGGGTGACTTTAACGGTTGGAGCTATGAATCAAACCCAATGCGGAAAATCGACGGTGGCTGCTGGGAAACCATAATAGACGGAATAGAAAATTTTTCTAATTATAAATATGCTGTAACAAGATGTGACGGCAGCACCGTTTTAAAATCCGACCCCTATGCAAGACACTTTGAAACCGCTCCCTCTAATGCGTCCAAGCTTTATAAAGCAGATAAATATCAGTGGAGAGACAGCGCTTGGCTTAATGACCGAAATAATAAAAACATATATGAATGCCCCATTAATATTTATGAGGTTCACGCAGGCTCGTGGCGCTGTTTTTCTGACGGCAGTCCTTATAATTACGTAAAGTTTGCCGAGGAATTAGCGGTTTATATTAAAAAGATGAACTACACCCATGTTGAATTAATGCCCATAACAGAATATCCCTTTGAAGGCTCCTGGGGTTATCAGGTAACAGGCTACTTTGCCCCGACTTCACGTTACGGTACACCTGAGGATTTTAAAAAATTTGTTGATATAATGCACAAAAACGAAATAGGTGTTATTCTCGACTGGGTGCCTGCCCACTTCCCTAAAGATGAGCACGGTCTTTACTGCTTTGACGGCACCGCTGTTTATGAGTATGCTGATCCCCGCATGGGTGAGCACAAGGAATGGGGCACCGCCGTTTTTGACTACGGAAAGCCTCAGGTTAAAAGCTTTTTGATTTCAAGTGCAGTATTTTGGCTTAAAGAGTATCATATTGACGGATTACGTGTAGATGCAGTAGCATCTATGCTTTACCTTGATTACGGCAGACACAGTACAGGCTGGATACCTAATATACACGGTGGCAGAGAAAACCTTGAAGCAGTAGAATTTTTAAAAGAACTGAATCAAGCAGTATACAAGGCTAATCCAAATGTACTGATGATAGCCGAAGAGTCCACCGCATGGCCATTGGTAACAAAACCTCCACAGGACGGAGGTTTGGGCTTTAATTTCAAATGGAATATGGGTTGGATGAACGATATGCTCCGGTATATGTCCTTAGATCCCTTATTCCGCAAGGGCAATCATAACTGCATAACCTTTTCTTTTTTCTATGCTTTTTCTGAAAATTTCGTATTGCCTATATCACACGATGAGGTAGTGCACGGAAAATGCTCTATGATAAACAAAATGCCCGGTGACTATGACCTTAAATTTGCAGGACTTAAAGCCTTTTATGCTTATATGATGGCTCACCCAGGCAAAAAGCTTTTATTTATGGGGCAGGAATTTGCACAGTTTATAGAATGGGATTATAAAAAAGAGCTCGACTGGATGCTACTCGAGTTTGAAAGCCATCGCAATATGCAGAGCTTTACAAGGGAGCTTAATGAATTTTACCTCCGAAATTCCCCTCTTTGGCAAGTGGATTTTTCTTGGGAAGGGTTTAAATGGATTTCCCACGACGATAACAGTCAAAGCATAATCGCTTTCAGGCGAATAAATAAATCGTGCGAAGAGCTTATTATAGTTTGTAATTTTGTACCTGTAGAACGCACCGATTACAGAATAGGGGTACCTCTTCTGGGTAGCTATAAAAGAGTATTTTGCTCGGATGATGTCAAATACGGCGGTTATACTAAGTCCTTAAAATCCGGATTTAAGGCTGAAAAGATAGCCATGCACGGCTATGATTACTCAGTGAAACTGGATATCCCGGCAATGTCGGTAAGCTATTACACTTTGCCTACAAAAAGAGTAAAAAATACAGATACCAATAAAAAGGAATTAAAAAAAGTAACCATTTAAAAATTACCCGTACTGCCGAGCTGTTTTATGCACCCGACAGACGGATAAAAAGTCCCATAAAGACTTAAATCAGACGGGAGTGTTATTATTGAAAAACAAAAAATGTGTTGCAATGCTTTTAGCCGGTGGTCAAGGCAGTAGACTGGGTGTTCTCACAAACAAAATCGCAAAGCCTGCTGTTCCTTACGGCGGCAAATACCGTATTATTGACTTTCCCCTTTCAAACTGTTCAAACTCAGGTATTGATACGGTAGGAATCCTTACTCAATACAAGCCTCTTGAGCTTAATAACTACATAGGCTCAGGAAAACCTTGGGATTTGGACAGAATCAGCGGCGGCGTTCATATTCTGCCCCCTTACCAGACTCAGGATGGAGGAGACTGGTATAAGGGAACTGCTAACGCAATTTATCAGAATCTTGAGTTTATTGAACGCTACGACCCCGAATATGTGCTTATTCTTTCGGGTGACCATATTTATAAAATGGATTACTCCAAAATGATAAATCAGCATACTGAAAGCGGTGCTGACTGCACAATAGCAGTTCTTGAAGTAACAATGGAAGAAGCTACCCGTTTCGGTATTATGAATGCCGACGAAAACGGCACTATCTATGAATTTGAGGAAAAGCCCCCTGTTCCTAAAAGTAATCTTGCCTCTATGGGTATTTACGTATTTAATTGGAATAAGCTTAAGAAATATCTTATTGAGGACGAAGCCAACCCAGATTCTTCTAACGATTTCGGTAAAAATATAATTCCTGCAATGCTTTTGGCAGGTGAAACACTTAAGGTTTACCGCTTTAATGATTACTGGAAGGATGTTGGTACGGTAGACTCCCTTTGGGATGCTAACCTTGACCTTTTAAATCCTAAGATAGACCTTAATCTTTCGGACAGCAACTGGCGAATTTATTCGCGTACAAACAGTATGCCGCCACAGTATATTTCAAAAAAAGCTAGGGTCGAAAATTCTCTTATTACAGACGGCTGCGAAATTTACGGTAATTTGGATTTTTCAATTCTGTTTGAAAATGTTACTGTAGAAGATGGCGCAACGGTCGAGTATTCACTTGTTATGCCGGGTGCTGTTATCAAAAAGGGTGCTAAGGTGAAGTATTCGATTATTGCTGAAAATGTTGAAGTAGGAGAAAACGCTGACATTGGCGGAGACCCCGCCGTTGTAGGTACTGAAAACTGGGGTATTACAGTTGTAGGAGATAATCTTAAGGTGGGTAAAAACGCAGTTATTTCTGCTAATAAAATGATAACTGAAGATGTAAAGGAGGGTGAAGTAAGATGAGAGCTTCAGCAGTAGCAGGCATTATATTTGCTAACACAAACGATAATTTCCTTAAAAAGCTTACAGCACACCGCTCAATGGCATCTGTTCCTTTTGGTGGTAGATACCGTCTTATTGACTTTCCACTTTCCAACCTTATTAATGCAGGCGTTACTACAGTAGGTATTATCCCTAAGGAGAAATACCGTTCTCTTATGGATCACGTGGGCAGTGGTATTCCTTGGGAACTTGACCGCAAAAACGGTGGGCTTTATTTACTGCCGCCTTACCAGACAAGCGGGATGAGACGCTACAACGGAACCGTTGATGCTCTTTACGGAGCAAAGGACTATTTAGAACGCAGCAAAACCGATTACGTTGTTCTCTGCGACGCCGATGTTTTGGCAAACGTAGACATCACCGTAGCTATTGAAAACCACATAGCTAATGATGCGGATATTTCTATAGTTTATCACAAGGGTATGCTCTCCCCTACAGACGAGCCTAAAGAAACGATGCTTTTAGAGCTTGACAGTGAAAATAAGGTAACTTCTATTAGCTTTGACCCCGAAACAGAAGTAAATGCTAATTACAGCATAGGTATCACTATCTTAAGCCGTGAGCTACTTTCAAAGCTTGTGGCAGAGGCTGCTGCTAATGATTTTATAAGCTTTAACCGTGAGGTTATTGCTAAAAAGCTTAAAGCACTTAAGGTTATCGGTTTTGAACATAAGGAATATGTTACCCTTATGAACAGCACCCACAGTTATTACAACGCAAGTATGGATCTGCTTGACAACGACGTACGCCGCCAGCTTTTCAATAAGAAACGTCCCATATTTACCAAAACCAGAGATGATATGCCCACCCGTTACGGCACAAAAGCAAAGGTTGAAAACTGCTTTATTGCAGATGGCTGTGTTATTAACGGAACTGTTAAAAACAGTATCCTTTTCAGAGGTGTTAACATAGAAAAAGGTGCAGTTGTTGAAAACTGTATCCTGATGCAGGAAACTTCTGTAGGAATTGATGCAACTTTAAGCAACGTTATAGCCGATAAAAATGCTGTTATAGGCGACGGTATGATACTTAAAGGAACAGAGCAAAAACACTTCTTTGTTAAGAAAAATCAGATAGTTTAAAACAGAAAAACCAAAAAGGAGCCAGATATGAAAGTTTTATACGCCTCAAGCGAGGCTTACCCATTTGCGATGTCAGGAGGTCTTGCCGATGTTGCGGGCGCTTTGCCGAAAGCGCTTAGAAAAAGATTTATAGGCTGCCGTGTGGTTATGCCGCTTTACAGCAGTATTTCTGATGAACTGCGTCAGAAAATGACCTTCATTTGCAGTATTACCGTACCCGTTGCATGGAGACGTCAGTACTGCGGTATATTTGAGGCTCACATAGACGGTGTTATCTATTACCTTATAGATAATCAGTATTATTTCAAGCGTGACGGGCTTTACGGTCATTTTGACGATGCTGAGCGTTTTGCGTTCTTCTCACGCGCGGTTTTGGAAATCATTCCCTACATTGGATTTACTCCAGATGTTATTCATTGCAACGACTGGCAAACCGCTCTAGTACCTCTGTATCTTAATTCGTTTTATAAATTTGATGAGCTTTATAAGGATATTAAGACCGTATTTACTATCCATAATATACAGTATCAGGGCAAATATGGCTACGAACTCACAGAGGATGTTATAGGTCTGCCAAAGGGCTGCGAAAGCTTGCTTGAATATGATAACTGCCTTAACTTTATGAAAGGTGCGATACAGTGCTCAGATAAAGTTACCACCGTATCCCCTACTTATGCAAGAGAAATTCTTGACCCTTATTATTCTCACGGACTTGACAATATCCTAAAGGAATTCACTTATAAGCTTACAGGAATTGTAAACGGTATTGACACCGATGTTTATAATCCTGAAACTGATAAGCTTATCTACAAAAACTATTCTGTAGAGGATATATCGGGTAAGGCTTATAATAAAGCTCAGCTTCAAAAGGAATTAGGACTTCCCGAAAGGGCAGATACGCCTATTATCGGTATCGTAACAAGACTAGTTAAGCATAAAGGAATTGACCTTGTAAAATGCGTTTTTGAGGATTTATTAAAGGCTGATTTGCAGTTCGCAATTTTAGGCTCGGGAGAATGGGAGTTTGAAATCTTCTTCCACGAAATGGCTGCAAAATATCCTGATAAGGTAGGATTAAAGCTTGGCTTTAATCCACAGCTTGCTCACAGGATATATGCGGGCGCTGATATTTTCCTGATGCCAAGTCAAAGTGAGCCCTGCGGCTTAGCTCAGATGGTGGCACTCCGTTACGGCACTATCCCGATAGTAAGACAAACGGGCGGTCTTAACGATACAATAAGCGACAGCGGCGATAATATGGGCAACGGTTTCACCTTCAGCTCCTATAACGCTCATGATATGTTAGAGACAATATGGCGTTCTATCGCGGGCTATGCAGATAAGGACGGCTGGTCAGTTCTTCGTGAACGTGCTATGAGGTGTGACAACAGCTGGGGCACCTCTGCAAACGCATATATAAGACTGTATAAAGAAATAGTTAATAATTAAAGATGTAAAAAAGGGTTGCCAAATTACAGCAGCCCTTTTATAATAAAAAGGAATAAAAAATTAACAAATAATATATAATGTGTTTTAGCTCAGCAAAAACGGATATATTCGTTTCGCAAAGTGAAATACCTGTTTTATTATTTATTTTTTCTTATTTATTATTTGATTTTACACGGAGTGTTTCTATGGAGATTATTAAATCTATTATATTAGGTATTATTGAAGGAATCACCGAATGGTTACCTGTTAGCAGTACAGGACATTTGATAATAGCTGATGAATTTATTAAATTAGGTCAGGATGCCGCTTTTAAGGAAATGTTCAATGTAGTGATACAGTTAGGTGCTATCTTAGCGGTAGTTGTTATCTACTGGAAAAAGCTTTGGCCGTTTACCTTGAAAAAATCCGTAGGCTATAACTACATAACTAAAGGTGACGGATTTATAAAAAAAGATATAATGGATATGTGGTTTAAAGTTATAGTTGCAATTTTGCCTGCCGCAGTTATTGGTATCCCCTTTGATGACCTGTTTGAAGAGCATTTCCATAATTACATAGTAGTAGCCTTAGCGCTGATCGTTTACGGTATACTTTTTATAATTATTGAAAAAAGAAATAAGAATACTGTACCTAAAGTAAATGACGTTGCAGAGCTTAACTACAAAACTGCACTTATTATAGGAATGTTTCAGGCATTGTCACTTATTCCGGGAACCTCAAGAAGTGGTTCCACCATACTTGGTGCTATTATAATAGGTGTGTCCCGCGTAGTTGCCGCTGAATTTAGCTTCTATATGGCGGTACCTGTAATGTTCGGTGCAAGCCTTATAAAGCTTTTGAAATTCGGGCTCAATTTTACATCTACAGAGCTTATTATCCTTATTGTTGGTATGATAACAGCATTTATAGTATCAGTACTTGCAATAAAATTCCTTATGAGTTATATAAAGAAAAAGGATTTCACCGTTTTCGGCTACTACCGCATTGTGTTAGGTATTATTGTAATAGCCTTTTTCGCACTTACAAATTAATATAAAAAAGTTCTTGACCTCAGAGGTGATGTGTGATATAATATTATCACCTCTGAAAGGTTCTTTTTTTTTGCAGAGAATCTGATTTCTTCAGTATTTAAAACATATTGTGCTTATGCTTTCGTTCTGTTACTAAATGTGGTGGAACGGCACATCGTTTTTACTGAATTGAGGGAGGCGTTTACTTTTACGACAGTTAGAGTAAAAGCAAAAAATATTTCCGTAAAGCGGGAGGTGCCGTTAAATGAGAGTAAAAATCACACTTGCTTGCACTGAGTGCAAACAGCGCAATTACAACACAATGAAAAACAAGAAAAATGATCCGGACAGGCTTGAAATGAACAAGTATTGTAGGTTCTGCAAAAAGCACACCGTACACAAGGAAACAAAGTAAGGAGGTAACGGGATGAAGACTGTTAATAAAATTTGCCGTATACTTACTGTAGTTTTCGGTTTGGCTTCTCTCGTACTGTTCTTTACAAACTTTGTTAATATCACTATGGGTGATGTAAGCAAGGACTTTGTAGGTGCTCAGTTGGCTTTCGGAAGCGAGGTTGACATTGCAGGAACAAAGTACGATATGGCTAAGTCAGCAGATATTCTCCTCTGCTTCTGGCTTACTGTAATAGCATTTGCTATGAGCATTTTCTCATTCAAATCTAAAAAGCTGCGTTATGCTGCTCCTGGTTTTGGTATCGTAACAACTATCTATATGCTTGTTATCTGCCTTTCAGGTCCTTTTAAGTTTGTTGATGTCCGTCCTTTAGCTTATGAGGACATCACAAGTATGACCTATTCCCCCTTTGTTCTTTTTGCAGTTATAGCTTTAGCTCTGTTCACAATAGCAGGCGTTGCTTATCTGCTTATAGACGATTATATTGAAGTTTTAGCTTCAAAGGGCGAAAAGCTCACAATTCCAAAGCGTATTGTTCGCTTCCTGAGAGACTATAAGAGCGAATACAAGAAGATTGTTTGGCCCAGTTTAAGAGATGTTATTAAGAACACTGTTATCGTTCTTATAATGTGTTTAATTATCGGTGCTCTTATTTGGATAGTTGATTTCGGTCTCGGTCAGTTACTCAACCTTATTTTGGGCGCTTAACGTCCGGAGGTAGACAATGTCTGAAACTAAAGAAGCAAGATGGTATGTTGTACATACCTATTCAGGATATGAAAACAAGGTAGCAAGCGACCTTGCAACCATGGTAGAAAGCCGCGGTATGCAGGAGCTTATACAGGAAATCAGAATTCCTACCGAAACTGTAACAGAAATCAAAGAAGATAAGAAAAAAGAAATCGAGCGTAAAATTTTCCCGGGTTACGTTCTTATTAAAATGATTGTAACCGACGACAGCTGGTATGTTGTAAGAAACATCCGCGGTTGTACGGGATTTGTAGGTCCGGCTTCAAAACCGGTTCCGCTTACAGATGGGGAAGTTGCAGCCTTAGGCGTTGAAAAGCACAGCGTTGAAGTTGGCTACAGTGAAGGTGATAATGTTAAAATTATCAGCGGTCCTCTTGAAGGCTACACAGGTACTGTTAAAACAGTTGATACTGCAAATAATAACGTTTGTGTGGTTCTTTCAATGTTCGGCAGAGAAACCCCCGTTGAGCTTGAGCTTGACCAGATTTCTCTTGCAGACGATTAATTTATTAATACGCAGAAATGCTTATTGAGTCCCGATGTAAGACTTTTACATCACGGTGGGAGGAATGGAATATGACCGTTCCGCCAGGTGTTTTAAAACACTGTTACCACGAATAATGGAGGTGCAAATAAATGGCTCAGAAAATCACAGGTTACATTAAGCTTCAAATCCCTGCAGGTAAGGCTACACCGGCTCCCCCGGTAGGTCCTGCTCTCGGTCAGCACGGCGTTAATATTATGTCGTTCACCAAGGAGTTTAACGAAAGAACAAAGAATGATATAGGTCTAATCATTCCGGTTATCATCACCGTTTATGCAGACCGTTCTTTCAGCTTCGTTACGAAAACTCCTCCCGCAGCTGTTCTTATTAAGAAAGCTTGCGGCATTGAGAGTGCTTCCGGCACACCTAACAAAACAAAGGTTGCCAAGATCACCAAAGAGCAGATAAAGAAGATTGCAGAAACAAAAATGCCCGACCTTAACGCAGCTACCATCGAAACAGCTATGAGTATGATAGCAGGTACTGCTCGCAGCATGGGTGTAGAAGTAGTCGATTAATTCTCTCTTGTGGGAGGAAAATTCCGATTTAACCACTTATTGGGAGGTAAACAATGAAACACGGAAAAAAATATAATGAAAGCGTAAAGCTTATTGAAACAGGTAAACTTTACGATGTAAATGAAGCAGTAGAGGTTGCTGTTAAGACCGGCACTGCTAAGTTCGATGAAACTGTTGAAATCCACGTTCGTTTAGGTGTTGACTCTCGTCACGCTGACCAGCAGGTTAGAGGCGCAGTTGTTCTTCCTAACGGAACAGGTAAAACTGTAAGAACCTTAGTTTTTGCTAAGGGCGACAACGCAAAGGCAGCTGAGGAAGCAGGCTCTGATTTTGTTGGCGCTGAAGAACTCGTTGCTAAAATCCAGAACGAAAACTGGTTAGACTTTGATGTTGTTATTGCAACACCCGATATGATGGGCGTTGTAGGTCGTCTCGGTAAGGTATTGGGTCCCCGTGGACTTATGCCTACTCCTAAGGCTGGTACCGTTACACCTGACGTTGCTAAGGCTGTTACCGAAGCTAAGGCAGGTAAAATTGAGTACCGTCTTGACAAGACTAACATCATCCACTGCCCCATCGGAAAGGTATCCTTCGGTCCCGAGAAGCTTCAGGAAAACTTTGATGCTCTTATGGGTGCTATCGTTAAGGCTAAGCCTGCCGCTGCAAAAGGTCAGTACATTAAGTCTTGCGTAATCGCAACAACAATGGGCCCCGGAATCAAGCTCAACGTAGCTAAGTTCGGCGGTTAATAGTTAAAAGCCTATCCCCACAGACATTGCCTGTGGGGATTTTTTCACATTGAATAATAACTATATTAACGGTTGGTGAAACACAAGGTGTTTCAGTATGTGAAAACACATACAATTTGCATTAAATGCAAATTCCAACCTTAATGAAATCATAAGTTGCTTGTCAATATTATTGACAAGCGGCAAATGTATTTGCCGAAAAACAATTATAATTGTTTTTCT
>JBGVRU010000033.1:0-14549 GCA_045128715.1 Acutalibacteraceae bacterium
CATTGTTTGTGTTACAGTTTTCATGACGAATGGTTGATCCTCCTGTCTGTTTTGATTCAGCAACTTAACTGTAACACAGGATCTTCCATTCGTCACTTATTTTTTATTCGTTACTGTAACACATCTATTGTAAACCTACAAATTTTCAACAAATTATAACATATTTAACTTGATAATTATGGTTAATTATGATATAATCAACTCTGTATAATTGACATAAAGTCTTATTTAGAAATGAGGTATTGTGTGGAAAAGTTTGATTTAATTCTGATTTTGAAGCTGGCTATAAAAAATGTGTTTATTCTTTTGCTTACAGGTATAGTCTTTGCTGCTGCGGTTTTTACTTATTGTAAGTACATTGCAACGCCGAAATATTCCGCTACAGGTTCGCTTCTTGTAACTAACGGTGGTATTATGGTCGGCGGTACTGACGACGGGGAAACTCTCAGCAATACCAATATCGTAGCTTCTATGAACCTTGTGGGAACGGTTGGTGATATTCTTCATACCAACGATATTTATAAGCGTCTTGCCGAACAGTTAGGCGGTGACTATACATATAACAAGCTCCATTCAATGACTGAAGTGAAGCGTAAAAACAGTAGTTCGTTATTTATAAATATAACATTTACTGCAAGTGACGAAAAAGAAGCTGTGAAGCTGGTTAATGAGTTTCTAAGCTTAGCTCCCACCTATATAAATGAATATGTTCCTAATTCGGAAGTAGCCATTTCTTTAGCTGATTATTCACAAATGGTATTTCCTCATACATCTTCCTTTATGATTATAGCTGCAGTTGTAGGTATGGCGATTGCATTTTTAATCTTACTTTTGATACATTCTACAAATACAGTTATACGTAATGAGGATGATTTTACGGAGCGTTTTGATATACTTGTTTTAGGTAATATTCCTGATTTTGAAAGATCAAAATCCGATAAATATAATGCTTATAATTACAACTACACAGGAAGAGGGGGGCGGTTATTAATATGGCAACAAAAACTCCTGAAAAAGAAGTTAAAAGCGAGAAAATATTAAGTCAGGAAAGCCGCAACAAGGTTCCTTTTTCTGTAGTCGAGGCATACAAAAATTTGCGCGTACATCTTATTTCTGCTTTGGAAAAAGGCAATAGCAAGGTTGTAGCTATATCCAGTGCTAATGCCTCTGAAGGCAAATCAACAACATCCATTAATCTGGCAGTTACATTATCTCAGCTTAATAAAAAGGTTATTCTTATCGATGCCGACTCCAGAAGATCAACCTTACACCAGAAGCTTAAGATAGAAAACGAAAAGGGATGTCTTGATGTTGTTAGCGGAAGCGTTGAATTAAAGGATTCTATAAAATCCCATAATCAGTATCTTGATGTAATTACAGCAGGTTCGGTATACAATAATCCTACGGAGCTTTTCTGTTCAAATGCTTTTGAGCGTATGCTTACAGAGCTAAGAAATATGTATGATTATGTTATTATTGATACTCCGCCTGTTAACTTGGTTTCTGATGCACTTGTTATTTCTCAGAAGTGTGACGGCCTCGTATTTGTTGTACGTACAGGCGTAACTACTTACGAAACCTTCAGAAATGCACTTATAAGCACAAATCAGTTAGGCATTAATGTTTTAGGGGCTATTATGAACGGTATCGGTGCGGATACTAACAAATATTTGAAATACGGATTCTACGGCGCATACAGAAGATATAGAACAAAATAATTGCGGGTGGAGAGCGTTATGAAGAGACACCTCATCATATGGCTCTCCGCTTCTGTTTATATTAGTAATTGATATACAGGGGGTTATAAAACGATGTTTGATATTCATTCTCATATTTTACCTAATGTAGATGACGGAGCTGAGGATTTAGCGGAATCCCTTGAATTGCTTAGTCTGATGAAGAGTCAGGGTGTAACCGATGTTATGGCAACACCGCACTTTTACCCTCATGAGGATAATTTATCGGAGTTTACTAAAAAAACTGCGGAAGCATATCGCATACTTTTGGAAGCTGTGAGTGGCAAAGAAATGCCAAATATCTATCTCGGCTGTGAAATATTATATTTTGAGGGTATGGGGCATTCACAGTCTTTGGGTGAGCTTTGTCTTAATGGATCATCTTATTTACTTATTGAATTAACTGATGAATGTATCCGCGATTCTCTTATGACAAATATTAAATATTTAAAAGACAATTCAGACATAATACCCATAATAGCGCACGTTGAGAGATATTACAGGTCTAAAAATTACCGAAAGTTTATAAAATTTCTTAAAAAGGAGAATATAATAGTGCAAATTAACGCTTCTTCTATTTTAGAAAGAGCTTACGAGCGTATTATTCAAAAGCTTATTAAAGCGGAGCTTAGAATAATAATAGGTTCAGATGCACATTCGGTAGCAATAAGACCGCCTAAACTGGATAAAGCTCTCAGTACAGTTGCCCAAAAATACGGCAAGCAGTGTTATGACAGAATATTAAGAAATATGAATATAATATTTAAAAATATTGTTACAGACGGTGATTTTTAATGCTCAAAAGCCAAAATCTTATAGTTGTACAAAAAGAAACTCTCCAATATATAAAATTTCCTAAGCTAACCGCTTGCGGTGTTGTAAGACACGCTTTTTCAACACGCATAGGCGGTGTAAGCGCAGGGGAATGCGCAACTATGAATTTAAGCTTTAATAATAACGACAGCAGGGAAAATGTTCTCAGAAATTATCAGATTTTATGTTCGGCAGAGGGTATAGATGTTTCTCACCTTGTACTCAGTCAACAGACTCACACTAATAATGTTATCGGCGTAACTACCGAGCACTGTGGGACAGGGGTTACAAAACCTTCTTTTTGCGATGTTGATGGGCTTATTACAAACTATTCGGGTGTAGCTCTTGTTACCCAATATGCCGATTGCACACCGTTGCTTTTTTGCGACCCAGTACGTCGGGTTATAGCAACTTCTCATGCAGGCTGGCGTGGTACGGTTAAGCTTATTGGGCAAGTTACTGTTAGGAAAATGGTTGAGGAATACGGTTGCCACCCTAAGGATATAATCGTTGGAATAGGCCCATGCATCGGTCAGTGTTGTTACGAGGTGGATAATCCTGTTTACAACGGATTTAAGAAAATAGATTTTTTGAATTTGAACAAAATTTTTATACACAAGCCTGATGGTAAATATATGCTTGATTTGGTTGAAGCTAACCGTCAAATTCTTATTAATTCGGGTATATCCCCTGAGAATATTGATGTATCCGATATTTGTACCTGCTGCAATTGTAAAGAACTACATTCTCACAGAGCAACAGGCGGTAAACGTGGCAATCTTGCAGCAATTATTGAATTGATATAAATTTAAGTGCTTTTCCTTAGCGGAATAGCACTTTTTTAATGCTTATTTCAGTTTTAGTCATTTGTTTGTACCGCAGTAATTTTCACATTGTATTCATTTTTTTCATATTATGTAAAGAAAAATAAAACTGATTGATTATTTTTAAATCTAATAGGTAAAACTATGAATGTAATACAGTAGACGAGAGTGTGAAACAGCAATGAATATAAAACGCGGAGAAATCTATTACGCCGATCTTAGTCCAGTTGTGGGTTCCGAGCAGGGCGGTGTCAGACCTGTGCTTATAATTCAGAATGATGTGGGTAACCGTTATAGTCCCACTGTAATAGCAGCAGCCATAACGAGCCAACGGGATAAAACCAAGCTGCCTACACATATTTCGGTTGAAGCCAGCGACTGCGGTCTGGCCAAGGATTCCATAGTATTGTTAGAACAGGTAAGAACTATCGATAAACAACGCCTTAAGGAAAGAATGGGCAGTCTAGACTGCGCTTCTATGGGAATGGTGGATAAGGCGCTGAGTGTAAGCTTTGGATTATCATAGTTTGAAACAGTATTGTACCCTGTCTGCGGTTTATCAGCGTAGTAAACCGCAGACAGGATTTTCTTGTGCAATAACAAAATTTCAAAACTTAAAAAAATAACTTGACTTTATCAAATTGTTATCGTATAATACATAAGTCGCAAATATTAATGCTGCTATGGCTCAGGAGGTAGAGCGCATCCTTGGTAAGGATGAGGTCACCAGTTCGACTCTGGTTAGCAGCTCCAAAAAATAAAGGGACTGTTTTGACAGTCCCTTTATTTTTTGTGTTTGTGTCCGCAAGGGCACAACATCGTTTGACCGCTTGCGGTCAACATCATTTCGAGCGTGCCGAGAACATCGTTAACAATAAGCGGACACAAAACGATGTTACAGCTATGCTGTAAATGATGTGATGCTTCGCATCAACGATGTTTTGCCTTTGGCAAAAACGATGTTGCGACTTTGTCGCAAATACACGCTCGCGCGTGAGATGTTGCACTTCGTGAAAATGTATGGTATAATCTATATTGTGAGTGGGGTGATAGCAATGAAAGAAGATAAGTTATCCGATTTGTCAATGCAATTATCTGTTGATGTTTTAAAGTTAACAAAAGAATTAAAAGCAAAACACGAAACTGTAATTTCCAATCAAATTGCCAGAAGTGCAACAAGTGTTTGCGCCAATATTGCAGAAAGTAAATACGGACATAGTCGAGCAGATTTCATTGCTAAACTTGAAATTGCATTAAAGGAAGCGAGCGAAACAGGTAAATGGCTCGAAATGCTTTTGAAAACGGACTATATAGATGAAGAAATATATACGTCTATTGATAAAACCTGCTCAACCATTCGTATTTTATTGATTGCTTCAATCAAAACAGCTAAGGGGAACTCAAAATGAACACAGCAAACTATATAAGCAGTATTCTATTTGATAATTCCTTAAGTGAGAACTCCTATCTGAATGATTTACCTATTATTAAATATCTTGCTGCTAATAAAGAACTAAAGCTTTCTTCTAATATCACTTTTTTTGTGGGCGAGAACGGTACAGGTAAGTCCACCTTGCTTGAAGCAATTGCAGTTGCGTATGGTTTTAATGCTGAAGGCGGCACAAAAAACTTTTCTTTTTCTACTAAAGATACCCATTCGGAACTTTCCGAACATTTAACCTTAATTAAAAGAGATTATGCAAAAGACGGTTTCTTTTTACGTGCGGAAAGTTTATATAATGCTGCTACCTATATTGACGAGGTCAAAGCAACTCACAACTATGGTAATGTTTCTTTGCATAATCAATCTCACGGGGAAAGTTTTCTATCAATTGTACAAAATCGTTTTAGTGGAAATGGCTTATATCTTTTAGATGAGCCCGAAGCAGCACTTTCTCCTATGCGGTTAATGACCTTGATTGTAGAAATTGATAATTTGTTGAAAAACAATTCTCAATTTATAATTGCAACACATTCCCCAATTTTAATGACTTTTCCTAATGCAGAAATATTACAGTTTTCTGAATCAGGAATTGAAAAGGTGAAATATTACGAAACTGAGCATTATAAAACAACAAAACTTTTTGTTGAGGAACCTGAGAAAATGATTCATCATTTAATTGGTTTTAATAATTGAAAATAACGGTTTTTAGGCGCATTTCATTCGTGCCATTAAGTTCAAACCACCCAAAAAACTCTCGTTCTTCGGAACGAGAGTTTTTTTATCCATTGCGAAAGCAATGGCATATCACCACGCGTTAGCGTGTATATCATCAACACGGTTCACCGTTGTTGTATCTCATCACACCGCAGGTGTGTATTTCTGTCGGCTTGATGATATACAAAACTAATGTTTTGATGATATGCAATTCCTTGCGGAATTGATGCCTTGTATAACAAGTGAGTAATTCGACAGTTTGTTAGAAAAGGCGGCTAAAAACCGCCTTTTCTGCAAACTTTTTCAAAAATTTTTGTGTTACCACTTGACACAAGCATATAATTTACCCAAGGAGGCAATTAGATGTATTTAAATTTATCACAAATCAGAAACATAACAACGGGTGCAGTGAGAATAGAGGAAAGTGAAAACGGAATTTGTTTTAAACGCTTTACAAGAGAGCAAGAAGAATTATACAAAAATCGCAGCGATGATTTTTATATGAAAACCTTCGCTACGTCAGGCGTGCGTCTTCTATTTCGCACCAACAGTAAAACCTTGTTTTTAAAAGCAGAGGTTGCTCGGGGAAGTTCAAGAAGTTATTTTTCATTTGATGTGTTTGTTAACGGAAAGAAAACCGATATTTTGGATAATTTTTCCAACTTGCAACTGCCGCGTGATTATACAAATATTTCATTTCCTCTGGGGGAGATTTCAAAGAAATTATATCTCGGAGCAGGGGAGAAAGAAATTTGCATTTATTTTCCTTGGTCAGTTAGTGTAATCTTAAAAGAGTTAGTACTTGATGATAATTTTACAATTCATCCTATAAAGCCAAGTAAGAAGATGCTTTGTTTCGGCGATTCAATTACTCAAGGTTATGATGCATTATATCCCAGTAACAAATATATTACTCGGCTCGCGGATATGCTAGATGCAGAGGAGTATAACAAGGCTATTGGTGGTGAGGTGTTTTTTTCTCAACTTGCATCAACAAAAGAAGATTTTGAGCCGGATTACATAGCCGTAGCATACGGCACGAATGATTGGAATAGATGTACAAAAGAAGAATTTACACATAACTGCAAAGATTTCTTTTATAACTTAAATAAGAATTATCCGAAATCTAAGATTTTTGTGCTTACCCCAATATGGCGTAAGGAAATGAACGAAATCAGAATGTTTGGAAAATTTGAAAGTGTGGCGGAAATTATTCTAGAACAAGCGGCTAACTATGATAATATTTCGGTTATTCATGGATTTGATTTTGTACCGCAGAATGAAAATTTGTTTGCTGATTTGAGACTTCATCCCAATGACGACGGTTTCGAATATTATTACGAAAACTTGTCAAAACGTGTAAAAGATATGTTACAGGAATTGCAAACTAAAGAAAATCAGGTTTTTGACCAGTTCTTTTTCGGGCATAACCAATAGCAAAAAATATGTCCTTTTCAGGGGTGTTTTTTATGCTTTTTTACCCGTTTTTAGACAAAACGGGCTTTTTTTATCCCCAAATGGGTGTTTTTGAGTGAAAATTTGCTTTCAAACATAAAAATATACAAGTTTGAGAAAATTCTAAAAATTGAACATAAAAATATATAAGTTTCAAACACAAAACTATTCCATTATGGTAGAAAGTATGGTAAAATATAAATACATGAGATGAGAAGGCTGTGGGGAGGGAATCTTTGCGTATATAGATATTGCTATTGATTTTTATGCATGGGTCTTTCCGAAGAGACGTTATCAGCTTATAAAATTAATATCAGGGAAAATAGCATTTTTAGAATCGATAAAACAAGAATTAGAGGAGCGAAAGCAAGTCATAGTATCGGATCAGAGGGCATCAGCAATAAAATCTAGGTTGCTCTTTCTGAATTGGCGAAATAATACGAGGTGATAACTTGAACCCATCAACATATATACCAATAATTATTTTATGGATTATCATATTTATCATGTTTCGCAATCGCAAGGCGGCGATTGCTAAGAAAATAATTAAGAGAAGAAAAATGGAGGGAAATACCGAAATGAAAGAGCTTGCAAAGAAATTTATTGATAAAGAATGTTTGATTTATGCTTTTGACAGTAGCCATCAATTTGAGGGTATTATAAAGGAAGTGACCGATGGAGCAATATTGGTAGAAAAGGCAGGTACTGTAGAAGCTATCAATCTAGATTTCGTCATCCGTATCAGAGAGTTTCCGAAAACCAAGAAGGGTAAGAAAAAGTCTGTTGTTTTAGATTGACGAGCAGTGTATATAGAATGATTTTGGAGGATTACATATGGAACTGAAAAAATTGAACAAAAGTGTACTTAAGTTATGGTACATTCGCGCAGCAATTGTTGCATTGGCGTTGATCGGTATCTTTGTGAGTGTAATTACTATTTTGATTACAACAGGAGCACCGAGCGACGTAACACTCGCCGTTTCGTTAGGAATTGGAATACCTATTGCTTTACTTTTGTGCCTTACTTTGATTATGCCAGCACTGCACTATAAAATGTATGCTTGGGGCTATGATGATAAAAGGATCGTTGTAAAGCAAGGTGTGATTTTCAGACAAAGAGTAGTGATTCCTGTCTGCCAGATTCAAGATCTTCACAGAACGCAAGGTCCGCTTATGATGATGTTAAATTTAAGCGGAGTTACCATCTCAACTGCGGGATCTAATTTTGATATTTCTACTCTCACGACCGCTGAGGCTGACCGCATGATCGATGAGCTAGAGCGCAATCTTGAAGCAAGAATCGAGGAACTTAAGAATGAAGAAATTTGACAAAGGATATATTTATTCAAGCTTGTTGTCGGATTTGTTCAGCAGCCTTGTAGTAGTGTTTATATTTCTTAAAGACTTCTTCTTTGACGAAAGTTCGAACCCGGCAGATATCATGGCCGCAATTCCGTTTTTTGTAATTGGATTTGCTGTGGTTTATCTGTGCTTTATTGTTTATAGGATTTTGTATCACAAGACCTCCGGATACGAGTTGACCGATACGGAAATCAAGTGCAACAGAGGTGTGCTTTTCAGGAAACGTTCTGTGTTAGACTATAGAAAAGTACACGCTATCAATAAAAAACAAAACATATTTCACCGTATCTTCGGTATTGCAGTATTAACGGTAGACAGCGGCTCTACTAATACCTCTCATCAGGCAGAGATTACCATTATTGAAAAGGATAAGATCGTTGACGCCCTGCTGAACGAACTGAATGTGCTGAAAGAGGGCGGTACACTAAACGAGGAGAGCTCACAGCTGAAGGATGAACTGCTCCTTTCGGACGAAGATAGTCTTTACCGCTTTACCTCCGGTAAGAAAATGCTGTACACACTCATCAACATTGCTTCCACAGCGTTTTTTACGGTCTTGTTTGGATTATTTGCCATTATTGCTATCAGCATTTGCAAGCTAATGATGCAACAAGATTTTCTTGGCACCTGGGGGCAGTATTTCCTATACGCTTTTTTGATTACTGTTGGTGCAATGCTGCTGTTCTCGATTTTCTCCTTTATCGGAAGTATGATCCATTCCTTTGTGGGATACTACAAATTCAAAATTACCAAGCGAGGAAACGATATTCAAATTTCTTACGGACTTTTGGAGCGACATACCAACACCTTTAGTTACGACAGAATCAAGGCGGTTAAAATTTCGCAGAGTCTTGTGCAAAGAATGCTGGGCTTTGCGGCTATAAAGCTCGAGGTAATTGGCTATACAAACAATACCGGAGACGATAACAAAAATGCCGATCTTGGCGTGCTTGTTCCGTTTTGTAAGTATAATGAGGTCAGTGAAATACTAAGTAAGGTATTGCCCGATTATGTCCCGGATACAAAGCAAACAAAATCAGTTTCTTATTTCCCATTTGTATCGTGGTTTTTATTGGTTCTTGGTATCGTAACAAGCGTAGTGTTAGTTCAGTTGATAACAATTATGGTAGCATTTAACGTGCCTGTTTCTGTAATTCTTGCAGTTGCTCTTGCAATTGTAGGTGCAGGAATTGTTGTTTTTATTGTTAAGGCGCTGAGTGCGGCTCTTAGCTATCAAAATAACGGTCTTGCGGTTAACGACGATAAAATAACAGCCTATTATGGTGGATTTACTAAGAATGTTACCGTGTTGATGTCTAAGAATCTCATAGCAATAGAAGATGTAACGACACCACTTCGCAAGAAAGCTGGTATAGCAAGCCATGTTATGCACCTAAAAACCAATGCACTGTCTAATGAGGTAAAGATTCATACTCAAAAAGATACTCTTTCTGAAGAATTGGAAAAACTATTGATATTGTAATAGCAGATTTATTTTGAAATTTATTTTTAATTATAATGATTAAGCAAATTGAAAACTTAAAATATAATAGACACAAGTTAATACCACTTGATAAGCGCTATATAAATGCGTAAAAATTATAACTATAATCTAACTTGACAGAAAATTTTTACTTTGTTATAAATTGATTGTTAAAGTGTGAATATAGATTTATAGTTACAATGAAATGAGAGGAAAGAAACAATGAAAAAAACATTTGCTTTATTATTTTGCTTGTTTTTGATTTTTTTGTTTGTTTTTTCAGGCTGTTCAAGTATCTCAGACAAAACATCGTCTGGTTTAACAAATGAAAATCCAAATATCGATAGCTCATTATTGACAGAAAATTCTGAATCCGTAAATGATATAGCTTCTATTGATGAAGTTGATGAATCATCTGATACTAACTCTGAAACCGATACATCTGTTTTAAAAAAGAATATAACTAAAATAGAGCTTTTGGAAAAAGAGTACAAAACTTCAACTAACGGAAAGAAAATTTACGGAAAGAATTTTGTTGCGAAATCTACCATAAACGATAGCAATACAATAAACAAAATGTCCGCATATTTATTTGGTGAGACTATTATAAAATCAACTGATAGTTGGGCGAAATTTAACCCTGCTCACGCTAATTATAAAGCTATTAATGTGTACTGTGACGATGGTACTAAGTATGTCGTCAATTTACATTTTAGCGAAAATTCAGAAACAAAATATATTGCTATTGCTACTGTCAGCTCCGATGCAGACTATAATGATTTTGTTAATCAAAACAATGCGGAGGACATTTTTGAAAAGAGTATTGCAAATCAAGAGTTTGGCAAGTTTTTAATTGAGTTATTTTAGAGTAGGCTTAATTCTATAAAAAATTGTTTTTTTACTTATTCTTTTGTATATACCATTTTTACTTTCTCATATTTAAAGTATAAGAATGATGAATATGCAGGCGGGATTTTAGGAAAGTAATGGGGAATAGCGAAGACACGAGATGTGTGCGTTTTTTTAGATGGAGCATATTATTGACAAGATATTTTTAATTTTATATAATTATTGTAAAACTTAAAAGGGGAAATATAAAATGATCGATTTTAAAAATGCGAGTTATTTCAAATTAAGGGCGGTAGATAATTCGACATATGCTTCTATTATAACTGGAACATTCGCTGATGGTGAAAGTATTATTTCGACCTTTAAGGGAATACGTGACGGTGTGGTTTTTACTAATAAAAGAATTATTGCCATTAACGTTCAAGGTCTTACTGGAACAAAAAAAGATTTTACTTCTTTGCCGTACAGTAAAATACAAGCATTTTCTGTAGAAACCGCAGGCGTATTTGATTTAGATAGTGAATTAGAGTTGTGGTTTTCCGGGCTTGGAAAGATAAAATTTGAATTTGTTAAAAATGCAAATGTTTCTGCAATCTGCAAAATGATTTCTGAACGGGTATTATAAAATTGAATTTTGATAAAAATTATCGTTTTTGATTCTCAAAAAGAATGCTATAATAATCATAAGTAGTAGAAAAACAATTATAATTGTTTTTCGGCAAATACATTTGCCGCTTGTCAATAATATTGACAAGCAACTTATGATTTCATTAAGGTTGGAATTTGCATTTAATGCAAATTGTATGTGTTTTCACATACTGAAACACCTTGTCTTTCACCAACCGTTAATATAAACACAAACGGAGATAAAATGAACTACACTGAAACACTTGAATTTATACATTCTTTGGGCAACTTTTCTTTGCCGTCAACACTTGTCAGAATTAAAAATGTTTTGGTAAAGCTAGACAATCCTCAGGAAAAACTGAGGGTTATCCATATTGCAGGAACCAACGGTAAAGGCTCGGTTTCTGCAATGCTCAGCTCAGTTTTTAAGGAGGCAGGCTATAAAACAGGACTTTTCATATCTCCTTTTATAATAGAATTCAGGGAGCGTATCCAAATTAACGGCGAATATATTTCAGAAGTGGATTTGGTTGACTATGCTCAAAGGGTAATGGAAACCAAAGTTAGACTCACGGAATTTGAATTTATAACCGCTATGGCTTTTCTTTATTTTGCGGAGAACAATATTGATATTTTAATCTGCGAAACCGGGTTGGGCGGAAGACTTGATGCTACAAATACCTTAGAAAATAAAATCGCATGTGTGATTACTAAAATAGGTCTTGATCATACAGCGATTCTCGGTGATACGATAGAGAAAATTGCAGAAGAAAAATGCGGCATTTTAAGAAATTGTCCTGTAATTACTACGCCGAGACAAGATTTAAAAGCCTTGGAGGTTATAAAAAATCATACAAACAGGCTCTTCCTTGCAAATCTAAACGAATTGCAGGTTACGGAAGCTTTAATAGGTAACACCTTTATATATAAAGGGGATGAATATTCAATCGGGCTTTCAGGCGAATTTCAAATTGAAAACGCCTTAACGGTTATTGAAACAGTTTATAACAGCGGTTACGATATTCCTTACAATATAATATATAGGGGATTAATTAATACTTTTTTCCCTGCTAGAATGGAAATAATATCAAGGAAACCGCTTGTAGTACTTGACGGCGCTCATAATCCTGACGGTGCAGTTGTTTTAGCGAATGAACTAAAAAAGCATAATGGTAAGGTTACTGCTATAATCGGTATGATGCGGGATAAGGACTGCGGAGAATTTTTAAAAACAACCCTTAGCTACTGTAAAAATGCTGTAGCGGTAGAGGTAAGGGGTATGCCTCGTTCTCTTAAAGCTGACGAATTAAAAGCAACGGCTTCAAAATACTGCAAGTGTATTTCGGCTGAAGATTATAAGGCGGCTATAAAAAAAGCAATAACCAAAGCAGGTAATAACCCTATATTTATTTTGGGTTCTTTATATCTAGCATCGGCAATAAGACCTTATTTAATGGAATACTTTAAATAATTTTTTATTTCACTACTTAATATGACAATATTTTTAAGGACAAGCGCTTATTATATATGAGGGCTTGTCCTTAATTTTTTTAGGAGGGTATTGAATGTCAGTTGAAATTAATGTTACGGGTGAGGTCGTAACGGCACTTCTTTCAGGCGACCTTGACCACCATTCTGCCAGAGCTATGCGTGAAGCGATAGATAATGCAGTTGAGCTTAATATGCCGACTTTATTGATTATTGATTTTAAAGACGTAAGCTTTATGGATAGCTCGGGTATAGGTCTTGTTATGGGTAGATACCGTACCTTGGCAAAATCTGGTGCAGAGTTGCATATCACAGGCGCATCGCCACAGATACACAAAATGCTCAAACTTGCAGGTATAGAAAAATTAGCTAAGCTTGAAGGAAGGTAAATAAAAATGCAAACAACAAATAAATTTACAATGACCTTAATGTCCCGTTCGTCTAACGAAGGTTTTGCAAGAACTTGCATTGCTGCTTTTGCAGCACAGCTTGACCCTACTTTAGAAGAAATCAGCGATATAAAGACTGCTGTTTCCGAAGCAGTGACCAACTGTATAGTTCACGCTTATAAAGAAAAAATAGGAAACATTTACATAACTGCCGAACTGCTTGATGATAATTCAATAAGAATTAAAATCCGTGATAAGGGCTGCGGAATTGAAAATGTTGAAAAGGCTATGGAACCTTTGTACACTACTGTCGGTGGCGAACGTGCAGGTCTTGGGTTTGCGGTAATGCAAAGCTTTATGGATAAAATAAAGGTGACCTCTAAAGGGGGAAGGGGTACTACCGTTACTTTGATCAAAAAAATCAGTCCAAGGTTTAGTGTAAATGCTTAAAGACAAAAGTGAAAGAGATAGCTTTATTGAGAACAATTTAGGATTGGTACACTCTATTTGCAAACGCTTTTGTGGTAGAGGTATAGAATATGATGACCTTTATCAGGCAGGCTGTATGGGACTTGTTAAAGCTGCTGACGGTTTTGACAGCGATAGGGGACTTATGTTTTCTACCTATGCTGTGCCTGTTATAATGGGTGAGGTGCGTAGGCTTTTTCGCGATGGCGGTGCAGTTAAGGTGTCGCGCTCGGTAAAAGAACTGGGACTTAAAATAAATCGTGAAAGACAATTACTTGAACAAAAGCTCTGTCGTGAGCCTACTGTAAACGAAATAGCGGAGCATTTGGGGGTTAATCCTGAGGAGGTTACCGAAGCAGTATGTGCTTTGCAGAATACTGTGTCTCTTACCTATGAGGGGGATGACGGTATTAAAGAAACAGAATTACCTACTGTTAGCACGGAAGAGGAAATATCCGACCGTCTTGTTCTTGAAGAAGCTTTGGCTAAGCTTGACGAAAAGGAAAGAAAAATAATGGATTGCCGTTATTATAGGTATATGACCCAAAGTAATACTGCTAAACATCTTAATATGACACAGGTACAGGTTTCCAGAGCAGAAAAAAAGATACTCCTTAAATTAAGAGAATTCCTACGCTAATGTCATTTTGTATTGTCGAAAATCACAATTAAACATAATATATTGAGGTTTTTTTAGGAATAAAACACGATTAATGAATTTTTTAAAAAAATCTTAAAAAAAGTGTTGACAAACCAAACCTATTGTGGTAATATAATCAGGCGCTCCAAACGAGGGGTGCTGAAACGGACCTTGAAAATTAAACAACGAAGAAATAAGGACCCGACGATTCTAAGAGAAATCTTTAAATCAAGGACAATTATTAATGCGTCAGCATT
>JBGVRU010000034.1:0-5195 GCA_045128715.1 Acutalibacteraceae bacterium
ATGTGAAAAATCCTCAGAAATACATAATGGCTCCTGCTAACGCTATTCGCCGCCACCCTGTAGTAGAGGAGAGAACCGCTAAGCTCGTTTCGTTTGCTGAGACTACCGAGCTTAACTTTGTTGAATGGGCAGAGGATAAGAAGCTTGGTATTATTACTTCGGGCACAAGCTATGACTATGTTAAAGAGGTTATGGGTGACAGCGTTTCTGTAATGAAATTAGGTCTTGTTAATCCTCTTCCTGTTGATTTGATTCGTGATTTTGCGGCTAAGGTTGAGCGTGTTATTGTAATTGAGGAGCTTGACCCTGTTATTGAAAATCATTGTAAGGCTTTAGGAATTGAGGTTGAGGGTAAGAGCTTACTTCCAATCTGCGGTGAGTTTTCACAAAAGATTATCGCAGAGGCTTTAGGTGTTAAGACCAATGATTTTGCAGCACCGTTAGATAATATCCCTGTGCGTCCTCCTGTTATGTGCGCAGGCTGCCCGCACAGAGGTCTTTTCTATGTGCTTGCTAAAAATAAGCTTACAGTATTAGGTGACATTGGTTGTTACACCTTAGGCTCTGCCGCACCGCTTAACGCAATAGATTCTGTTCTTTGTATGGGCGCTTCTGTTTCGGGTGTGCACGGCTTTAATAAGGCAAGAGGCGAGGAGTCTGAGAATAAAACAGTATGCGTTATCGGAGACTCCACCTTTATACACTCGGGTATGACAGGTCTTGCAAATATTGCCTACAACGGTACAAATTCCACCGTTATTATTGTTGATAACTCTATTACAGGTATGACTGGTCATCAGCAGAACCCGACTACAGGCTATAATATTAAGGGTGACCCTGCTACTAAAATTGATTTAGAGGCACTTTGTAAAGCACTTGGTATCAATCGTGTTCGTGTTGTGGACCCTTATGACTTAAAGGCTACAGAAGTGGTAGTAAAAGAGGAAGTGGCGGTTAATGAGCCATCTGTAATTATTTCAAGAAGACCTTGCGCGCTTCTTAAATATGTAAAAGCTAAGCCTGCTCTTAAAATCGACAGTGAAAAATGCCGTTCCTGCAAGGCTTGTATGAGAATAGGCTGTCCTGCTATCAGTATGAAGGACGGTAAGGCTGTTATTGATGCTACTCAGTGTGTTGGTTGCGGTGTTTGTGAGCAGTTATGCGCATTCGGTGCTATCGGAGGTGATATGTAATGAAGGTTTCCAATATTATGATTGTAGGTGTTGGTGGTCAAGGTTCCTTACTTGCAAGTAAGCTTTTAGGCAGACTTCTTGTTAATGAGGGCTTTGATGTTAAGGTTTCTGAGGTACACGGTATGAGTCAGCGTGGAGGAAGCGTTGTTACATACGTGCGTTACGGAGAAAAGGTTTATTCACCTATTATTGATAAGGGTGAGGCTGATTTTATCGTATCGTTTGAAAAGTTAGAGGCTGCACGCTATGCTTCTTATCTTGCTAAGGACGGTAAAATTATAGTAAACTCTCAGGAAATCGACCCTATGCCTGTAATTACAGGCACTGCTACATATCCACATACCGCTCTTGACGAATTAAGCAAACAGGGAATAGATGTTGACTGTATTGACGCCTTAACTCCTGCTTTAGAGGCAGGCTCTTCAAAGGCGGTTAATATAGTTTTAATGGGCAGACTTTCAAAGAGTCTTGATATACCCGAAGAAAAATGGTTAGAGGCTATTGAGCAGACTGTAGCCCCCAAATTTATTGAGATGAACAAAAAAGCTTTTATGCTTGGAAGGGCATAATTTAAACGAAAGCGTGATACTAATGGGAAAAAGAAAGTATTATCAACCCGAAATTGAAACCATGTCGGTTGAAGAAATCAAAAAATTACAGTCCGAAAAGCTTGTTAAACAGGTAAAACACGCTTATGAGGATGTGCCTTATTACCGTGATTTGATGGATAAAAAGGGTGTTAAGCCCGAGGATATTCACGGTATTGAGGATCTTTACAAGCTACCTTTTATTGAAAAATCTGATTTGCGTGAGGGTTATCCTTACGCAATGCTTGGCAAACCGCTTGAGGATTGTGTGCGTATTCAGTCAACCTCGGGCACAACAGGTAAGCGTGTAATCGCTTACTATACTCAACACGATATTGACCTTTGGGAGGATTGCTGTGCTCGTGCCTTGGTTGCGGCAGGAGCTGACAGGGAGGATGTTGTACAGGTAAGCTACGGCTACGGTCTTTTTACAGGCGGTCCCGGTCTTAACGGAGGCTCGCATAAGGTTGGCTGTCTTACACTTCCTATGTCTTCGGGTAACACAGAGCGACAGCTTCAGTTTATGACCGACCTTAAAGCAAGTATTATTTGCTGTACACCATCTTATGCAGCTTATCTCGGTGAGTCCTTAAAGGAAATGGGTTACACTCCCGATACCATTCCGCTAAAGGCAGGTATATTCGGCGCAGAGGCTTGGACCGAGGAAAACCGCCGTGAGCTTGAAAAGAATTTGGGTATAAAGGCGTATGATATTTACGGTCTTACCGAAATTTCAGGTCCGGGTGTATCCTTCGAGTGCGAGGAACAGGGCGGTATGCATATTAACGAGGATCACTTTCTTGCAGAAATTATCAACCCCGAAACAGGAGAGCCATTACCTGAGGGCGAAAAGGGTGAGCTTGTGTTTACCTGTCTAGATAAAGAGGCTTTCCCTGTAATTCGCTACCGTACAAGAGATATTTGTGTGCTTTCCCGTGAAAAATGTTCCTGCGGAAGAACCTTTATACGTATGGCTAAGCCTATGGGCAGAAGTGATGATATGCTTATTATCCGTGGCGTTAATGTGTTCCCGTCTCAGATAGAGGCTGTACTTATCAAAGAGGGCTGCTCACTTAATTATCAGATTAAGATTTCCCGTGTTAATAACAGTGATACCTTTGATGTATATGTAGAGCTTCCGCCCGAGCAGTTTGACGATTCGGTTAAGAATCTTTCCGCTAAGGAAAAATCCTTACAGGCGGCTCTCAGAAGTATGCTTGGTATTGGACCTGCTGTTCACTTAGTTCCACCTAAGACAATTGCCAGAAGTGAGGGTAAGGCAGTAAGAATTATTGACGAGCGCAAGCTTTACGATTAATAGGAGGGTAAACAAATGGCTATCAGACAGCTTTCTGTTTTTGTTGAAAATAAAAAGGGTACTTTACACGAAATTACCGATGTTTTGGCAAAGTCGGGTATTGACCTTCGTTCTATGTGCATTGCTGATACTAGTGATTACGGTATAGTACGTATAATTGCAAGTGAGCCTGAACGTGCTAAGGAAATTCTTAATTCGTCAGGTCATGCTGCAAATGTAAGAAGTGTTACTGCTTTTGCAGTTCCCGACCAACCCGGTGGTTTGGCAAAGGTGCTTAGTATCCTCGAAGATAACAGCATTGATATTGAATATATGTATGCTCTTGTTACTAAGACTGTAGGTAAGGCTTATGCTGTAATGAGAACTAACGATGAAGATAAGGCGGAAAAGCTTTTATCGGATAACGGTATAGAGCTTTTAGATGAGGCTCATATCTGATTTCTAAAATTCAAAAAGCTTACGGGTTTTGATATGCCCGTAAGCTTTTTTATATAATTTCTGTAGTTGGGATATAGACGGTTTAATTTTAAAGTAATTTATTTACTAAAAATAATTGGTCATAATATGAATACGGTTAAACCGCAATTAAATAAGGAGATAATTTATGAAAGTCAGAATTATTGTTGACTCAACCGCAGATTTAATACCCGCGATTAAAGAAAAAGTTACTGTTGTTCCTATGACGGTGCGCTTCGGTAATAATGAGTTTATTGACGGAGTTACAATTACACATAAGGAATTTTACGAAAAACTGGTTGAAACCGATGTGATGCCCACAACAAGCCAAGCAACACCTGCTATGTTTTCTGAGTATTTTAAAGAGGTGAGCGAAGCTAGGGAAAGCGCAGTTGTATTGACACTTGCATCAAAGCTATCGGGAACCTATCAAAGTGCCATGATAGCTGCCACTGATTATGAAAATATTTATATTGTTGACAGCGAGTCTGTAGCAATAGGTAGTGGAATTTTGGTAGAGCTTGCTTTACAGCTGGCAGATAGCGGTATGACTGCCAAAGAAATAGCCGAGAAATTGGAGCAGGAGAAGAAAAAGGTTTTAGTTGTTGCTATGGTAGATACCCTTGAGTATCTTAAAAAGGGCGGCAGAGTTTCCAAAACCGTTGCCTTTGCAGGCGGACTTCTCAATATAAAGCCTGTTTTGTCTGTAGCGGACGGTGAGATTAATATGCTTGGAAAAGCCAGAGGCTCTAAGCAGGGCAATAATCTTCTTGTGACCGAAATTGAAAAGGCAGGCGGAGTGGATTTTGAAAAGCCGTTGTTGCTTGGTTACACAGGTCTTTCAGATGTGCTTTTACAGAAGTATATCGAAGACAGCAAGGCTTTCTGGGAAAACAGTAAAACAGAGCTTAATACAACAGTAATCGGTAGTGTAATAGGCACTCACGCAGGTCCGGGCGCTGTTGCAGTAGCATTTTTTAAGAAACAGAGTATCTCTACTGACGGTAGAGAGTGAAAAACCTCTCTACCGAGAGAAACTTAATTTAGAGAGTTAGAAAGCATTACATTAGATTGTATTTATTATGATATACTTTATAATTGATTCAAAAGATTACACCTTAAATGTGAGGAATTATACCGATGAATGGAAAAAAATCAAAATAGTCGCCGATTCTTCGGCAGATGTATTGGAATTAGAAAAAGTGCCGTTTGAGTCAGCGCCGCTTAAAATCACAACCGCACAAAAGGAATATGTTGACGATATTAACCTTGATGTTTACAATATGGTAACTGAGCTTGGAAGCTATAAGGGTAAATCCTCAACCTCTTGTCCTAATGTAGAAGACTGGCTCAATGCTTTCGGTGATGCTGAAGAAATTTTTTGTGTTACTATTACCGCAACCCTTTCGGGCAGCTATAATGCCGCAGTAATGGCAAAGGAGCTTTACGAGGAAAGGTATCCCGAAAGACGTGTGTTTGTACTTAATTCCTTAACGGCAGGTCCCGAAATTGCTCTTATGATAGAAAAATTAGGGGAGCTTATATCGGACGGTAAGGCTTTTGACGAAATATGCGAGGATATTACAAAATACAGCCGCAAAACGGGACTGCTGTTTATGCTTGAATCAATGAAAAATCTTG
>JBGVRU010000035.1:0-16628 GCA_045128715.1 Acutalibacteraceae bacterium
CTTTAGCCTTGTATTATGTATGGCCCTCTCTGTTTTTACAGGTGTGGTCTATGCAGCGGATACTGACACCGTCGTAATCCTTTATGAAAACGACGTTCATTGCGCAGTGGAGGGTTATTCAAAGCTTGCCGCAATGAAAAATGAACTATTGGAAACCCACACAAATGTAGGTGTTGTGTCTGTGGGCGATTTTGTCCAAGGCGGAACGTTGGGTGCTGTATCCAAGGGCGAGTACATTGTAAATCTGATGAACAAGGTTGGCTATGATGCGATTGCTCTCGGCAATCATGAATTTGACTATCAGCTTCCTCGTCTTAACGAGCTGAATGCTATGTCGAACACAAAGTTTATTTCCTGTAACTTTCAGAAGATTGGCGAGGATAAGTCTTATTTTGAGCCATATACAATTGTGTCTTACGGAAGCGTGGACGTTGCCTATATCGCCATTACCACGCCCGAAACCATCAATTCGTCTTCTCCTGCACAGTTCAAAAACGATAAAGGCGAGTTGATTTATACCTTCAACGAGTCAAAGCTTTACGATATTGTACAGACAAATATCAATGCAGCCGAAACCGCAGGCGCTGATTACGTGATTGCACTTTCTCACATCGGCTACGATGAATCGGGCAACTTGGCTGACATTACCGATGTGATTGAAAACACCGATGGCTTTGACGTGGTATTGGATGCTCACTCTCACTCAGTCATTGAAGAAAAGGTGATCAAAGACAAGAGTGGCGACGATGTTTTACTAACCTCTACCGGAACAAAGTTTGAATATATCGGAAAGCTCACGATCAAGAACGGTGCCTTTGATACCGAACTTGTAGAGGTGGAAAGCTATACCAAAACGGATCCGGTTGTCGATGCATACATAACGGAAATCAATGAAAACTACGCGCAGCTTGGTAACCGCAAGATCGGTGAAAGCAAGGTCGAGTTTATCACACACGACAAAGACGGTAACCGCTTGGTAAGAAACGCAGAAACAAATCTGGGCAATTTTTGTTCTGATGCTCTGCGTGTGATGACCGGTGCAGATATGTCCTTTGTCAATGGCGGAGGACTCCGTGCACCGATGGAAGCGGGAGAAGTTACCTTTAATGATATTTTCTCTGTATTTCCGTTTAATAATCAGATCGTAACTGCAGAAATTTCGGGACAGATACTCATCGATTTTCTTGAAATGGCTGTGATGAACTATCCTGAAGAAGACGGTTCGTTCCCACATATGTCGGGCGTAACTTTCTCGGTCAATAAATCAATTCCTACATCCGTCAAGGTGGATGAGAATGGATTTTTTGAAAAGGTTGACGGTGCATACCGTGTATATAACGTTAAGGTTCTTGATAAGACAAGCGGCGAATATAAAGCACTGGATCCTAACGGCAAGTATATTCTTGCAGGTTTTAACTATTTCCTCCTCGATTTTGGAGGCGGTATGACCATGTTCAAGGATGCCAAGATTCTGGATGCCGAAGGAACACTGGATGTGGAACTGCTTGAAAACTACATTGTCGAGCACCTGGGTGGCGTTATCGGTGAAGAATATGCTGAAGTTAAGCCAAACATAACCTTTACCGATGGCGTGATTGAAGAGACTCCTGACAATAACGATCAGGATGACAAAGAACCTTCCTCGCCGCAAACCGGCGACAATTCCTATATTGTTGTGTGGATCCTCTTAGCGATCATCAGTCTTTCTGCTCTTGTCACTTTGGAAATCTACCGCAGGAAGGAAATTTAACAAGAATAAAAAGAAAGTAAAGACGGCGAAAATGCCGTCTTTACTTTTTGATTTTTACAAAGCTTATTGACAAACTATCACTGTGGTGATATAATAGAAACAAACTCGAATAGGAGGGAAGTATATGGAAAAAATAATAACGATATATCATGGTTCGGAACAGATCGTAGAAGAGCCAACCTTTGGGAAGGGAAAAAAGTATAATGATTTTGGTCTCGGATTTTATTGCACCGAAAGTGATGACCTTGCAAAAGAATGGGCAGTATCTTCGCTCAGAAACGGATTTTCCAATAAGTATACGTTAGATACCGAGTATTTGAATATCCTCAATCTTAACAGTCCCGACTACACTATTTTAAATTGGATTGCCGTTTTGGTGGAGCATCGGGTGTTTTCCCTTAAAACTCCTGTTGCAAGACGGGCCAAACGATATCTGATCGATAATTTTTCCGTGAACGTAAACGCCTTTGATTTGATTACCGGATATAGGGCGGACGATTCGTATTTTGATTATGCTGAATCGTTCTTAAACAACGGAATTTCCGTCGAGCAACTTGCCAAAGCAATGAAACTCGGTAAATTGGGCGAGCAGGTTGTGATAAAGTCTCAATTTGCTTTTTCTAAGCTCAAATACGAAGGATTTGACGTTGCTGAAAAAGATGTGTTTTACGTTTTACGTAAAGCCCGTGACGATGAAGCTAACCAAACATATCTTGAAATGCTTGAGGAAGAAAGCGATGGCTTGTACATTCAGGATATTATGAGAGGAGGCATTAAGAACGATGACCCACGCATACCAAGAAATATATCTAAGTAAGGCGCAGTCCGTTCTTGGCGATGCCTTTGATTATGCTGTTAACAGCTGCGAATTATTGGGCGAGGACTTTGTCAAAATGTTTATTGCAAGCCCTTTAAGCAGAAAAATAGAAAATGGCGAGCCGGCTTACCTTGTCGGTAAAAGCGGTATTGAGCTTGTGATGGAAATTGTTTCGGAAACAACAGGCAAAGAACTTAATGCTGAACACAAAGAAAGCATCGGCCGCACAAGAGAATATTGGATTGGCTGGGCAGTGGCGTATTATCAATGGTATTCCGCAAGAAAGTTTGGGGATATCTTCAAGGTGTTATCCTATGAAGACCTTCAAAATATGTATCCCACCTTACACGAGGCCGATATAACCAAATTTGCGGATATCGCGGATGCGAGAATGAAAGAATTCTTTCCTGATACCAACCTTAGAAGAATCCGAACAGCGTATGGATGTACCCAGGCTGAACTTGCCAAGCGCTCGGGTGTGACTCTTCGTTCCATTCAAATGTATGAGCAACGTAATAAGGACATCAACAAGGCAAGTGTTGAAACGGCGTATCGCCTTGCCAAAATACTCGGCTGCACCATTGAAGATTTAATAGAAAAATAACATTAAAAGTCGGTTGAAATTTAGAAATTCAACCGATTTTTTCTATGTCAAAGGACTAAAATCTGAAAATTTTTAAAAAAATAGTAGATTTTAAATCGTCAAAACGGCACATTTTTATGCGTTTTTCTATCAAAAAAGGCGAATTAGCATATTTAAAATATCTGTTTTTCAAAACGGGTAAATTATTACACTTTTATACTTGACACTAGCAAACTTATGTGCTAAAATAAATCCAAACTTAATAACATATTGCTTCATGAATAGGCAAACAGATGGAAAGTATGTATCACTACATACCAGGCGGGGATAAGCAATACCGATGGTAGGATGTAGTTACACATTCGTCTGTTAGCACAAGAACAGTAAATGTTAAGCACCTATCTTCGGATGGGTGCTTTTGTTATTTCATAGGGGCCACAAAAGTGGGAAATAGTAAGACACTCCATCAATATTAAGTTTTATTAGATATTCTTTGAAAGGATGGAGGATGAATGAAATCGGATCGATATGATGAACTCGATTACTTAATTGGCTTTACTGTTTGTGAGAAGATGTACAATGAAGGCGTTATGTCATTCGAGACATTTTGCCGAATCAATCGGGCTATGGCCCGAACTGTTGGTGTAGAACCGATTATCGAACTCTCGCACATTCGTCAAGAATCCTCAGATTTAGTAAAATGGTAGTACCATTTTATGAAAGTGAGGTAATCTAATGGAAAACGAATTTAGAAGAGAGGTATTTGTTCTAAAGCCAACAAGCAAATAAGAAAAAGAAAAAACAAAGCTCCGTGTATTGGTTTGTCGGCGAGTTTATGCTATCAGCATTATTTGAGGGCTTGATGTTTATTTTTTGTATTGTTGGTACATATTTTTATCTATTAAGTATCCATATTGCAAAGTTGAGATACCCAGCAAAGCCGACCCAGATTAGATACGGTATTTGCAGATATGCGGCTATTGGGTTTATTTTATAGTATTTCATAATGGTTCTTATAATTAAGAATAGCAGAATTAATAGCCAGATAAAGCTTAAAAGAAACATTCTGCCGTTAAAGAAAATAATGCTCCAGAAAAAGTTAAAAATAAGGCTTAGAACATAGGTGTAAAGCGCAGATTTTCTTTGTGGGAGCGGTGCGGTTTCGGTAAGGTATATCATAGCGGCACTTATGCCCATAAGTGTAAAGAGAATAGTCCAGACAATTGGGAATAAAATCGGCGGAGGCGCTAACGGCGGCGGTGTGATGGTTTCGTAAAGCCCCATACTTCCACGGGTGGCAAGCGCAGAAAGGCCACCGACTCCTAATGCAATTAAAATTGAAGTAATGTAGGTTTTAAGTTTTTGCAGCATAATAACACACCCTTTTAATAATGACGAGTTATTACAATTTTATTGCAAATAAGCTATAAATATGATAATTTGATTTTGCTGTAACACAAATTTTGATTTGAGGCACTTTCAATTAAACAAAAAATGTTACAGGATGAAAGTTATTAAAAAGGCTGAGAGAAGATGATAAATTCTCTCAGCCTTTTAAGCACTTTATTTATAATGGTTATAGAAAGTCGAAATAGTGTAAACCCACACTATTTCGACACCAAATCTTTGATAAAAATTTGTCTATGGCCATTGTAATGAATATAGGCAAAATTAAATTTACGTAAATTTAATTTTGCCAAAGCCGATAAAATCGGCTTGTCGAAACACCAAAAAGTGTTTCGACATTCTATAATTATTATAACTCCTGCCAGAGTTTTTTGACTGTTTTAAGGGTTTTGTCAATTTCTTCGGTTTGCTTGCTGTCAGGAATTTCACGTTCAATGATAAACGGTCCTGCAAAACTTCTTTCGCTTAGCATTGCAAAAATTTTAGGGAAGTCGGCAAATCCTGTACCAAAATCAACCTCTTTACCTAACTCATAAGGATCTAAAGGCGGAAGACCGTCCTTTAAGTGAACACTTTTAATGTAAGGTGCTAATGTGTAAATAGCATCAACGGGGTTACCGTAGCCATACATAATTATATTAGCGGTATCGAGGTTTACAAATATATTGCCCATGTCTGCTTCCTTAATAAGGCGCAGAAGTGTTACAGGGCTTTCACCGCCTGTTTCAAGCAATAGGTTTATGCCTTTATCTTTGCAGAAAACGGCAAATTCCTTAAATATTTTAAGTGTATAAATATATTCCTCGGAATAAGGATTATTTGAAATAAAACCGCCGTGAATAAGGATGTTTTCTGTGCCTATAAGTGTGCAAAATTCTACTGCAGATTTCAGGTATTCAATACGTTCAGCACCATATTTTTTGCTGTTTATACCTGCATCCTCATAGTCGGTAGAAATATTCCATTTGGTATAGGTATCCTTAAAACCTGCAAACATGGCCGAAATTTGGACACCGCTTTTATCGGCTGCGGCTTTTATTAGCTTTGCGGCTTCAGCTTCGTATTTTTCGGGCTTATATACTAAGTGACAGCAGTCAAAGCCTCTCTCAGCTAAAGCTGAAAATTCCTTTCCTGCATTTTCAGGGGATGAAAGTCTTAAAAAAGTACCGTAATTCATAATTTAACCCTCTATCAATATTTCTGTGCCTACATTTTCTTTGGCTTTTATCATAGCAGAGCGTATGGATATACATTCAAGTGTATTGTCAGTAGGTATGGGGGCTTTGCCTGTGTCAAAGAAGTCAAGGAGTGCACGCGAAAAATTCTTCCAGAAATCCTCAACAAATGCAACTTGCTTGCATTTGCCGTTAATTTCGGGGAAGCAGTTAAACTTGGCATAAGTACCCTCAAACTGATTAAGGAATGCTTTTCTACCGTCATTATAGGTTATTTCAAACATAATGGAAGGCGAGCCGTTATGACAAACAACTGATTTAGCTCCGTTTTTCATAAAGGTATTAACAAGCTCTACCAAATGTATACAGTACATTTCAAAGGGGTTGCCGCTGATAACGGTAACCTTATCAATATTGGGAGCATCTTCCTTGAGGTAGTCAAGCATTACGGTTTCAAAGCGGGTTGCCGAGCTTGACCAGAAGTTAGCGCCCTTTTCCTTACCGTAGTCAATTATACGCTTAGCGGTAGCATAATCGGGAGCAAAGGTTTTGTCAACATAAACAGGTTTTCCGCTCTCAAAGGGGATTTTGGTTAATTCCTCGTGAAGCTGAGGGTGATTAGGAGCTAATACCATAATTACGTCAACCGCATCACAAACTTCTTTAATGGTTTCACAGCTTTTAGCCCCCGTGCGCTCGCACCACTGCGCTGTAGTTTCCTTTGTGGTGGGACTCACATCCTCCACTGCGTAAATATGAGTTATAACATATTCCTCGCGACTCTCTTCCTTTGCGATTTCGTGGAACAGCTTGTAATATGTATTTGAATGAAAGTTACTTATATAACAGTCAATAATACCTATTTTTTTCATTTTGAAATCTCCAATCTGTGGTAAAAAACGGCATACTTAAAGGGTATGCCGTTTTTTATTAAATCTTAACGGTAGCGTTGTTTCTTGCAGACTCGAATGCCGCCATCATAACCTTCATAGATTTTCTAACCTGATTATGGGTTACAATAGGTTCGGCGTTGCCTTCAATTACAGATAAAACATTTTCATAAAAATCTTCCCATCGGGGTGCCTTTTCGGGCTCGGGCAGGGGAAGCTCGCTGATTTCCTGCTCTGGACGAGGCCACATAGTCTTAGAAAGACCGTTAGGGGTATAGAAACAGCCCTGTTCCCAGTTAACCTCTTTTATATTTGCCTTTACAACCTTACCCTCTTTGCCGAACCATTTATAAATGGTTGCGGTGCCGTCGTCTCCCGAAATGTGCCAACGAGGCTCATTTATATAACACCAAAGGTCAGCAATTATTTGCGCTCTAACCCCGTTTTCAAAGGTGATATTAACACGACAAACATCGTCAACATCAGGGAAACGCACGCTTTGAAGTTGAGCATAAACATATTTGGGCTCACTGTTTATAAGGCAGAGCACCTGGTCAATCATGTGAATACCCCAGTCATAAAGGGTGCCACCGCCTGCTTCGTAAGTACTGCGCCATTTGCCCGAGCTTCCTCGGTTACTGTAAAGACGGGAATCAATGAAATAAAGCTTACCAAGCATATCTCTGTCGATAATTTCTTTGATTCGGGCATAGTCACTGTCAAATCGTCTGTTTTGATGAACGGTATAAAGCTTGCCCGTTTTTTCGCTGACAGCGATTACATCCTCTAATTCCTCGCAGTTCATACAGGCGGGCTTTTCACATACAACATTTTTGCCCGACTCCATTGCAAGAATAGAATAGTATTTGTGATAATTGTTGGGAGTTGCAATAATTACAATATCAATATCACTTGCCAATAGCTCTTCGGCTGAAGGATATACCTTAAGTCCGTTTTCTTCGGCTAATTTTTGGCGCTCGGGGTCAATATCGTAAACTGCAACGACCTCAAGGTTATTTATACGGGAATTTACATTTTCGGCGTGCCACGAACCCATATTACCGTATCCTATTATACCTGCTTTATGTTTCATTCCGTACACCTCTTTTTTAAAACTGATAATAAATTTTTAAAGAACTTCTTCTAACTTAACGTAACGGTGTTCTCTACCTGCGATTTCAGCAGCATCAAGAATATACTGTGCGTTAAGACCGTCGGAAACTGTGGTTGTGTATTTATCGCTCTTGCCGTTAAGTAAATCAACAAAGGATTTGCACTGACGCAGGAGCTTGGGATCACCATAGCTTTCAGGCAAGGGGCGAACCTCACGGATACCGCTTGTAGTACGGATGGTGATGTTTGCACCTTCGCTCTCATTGAATTTGAGATAACCGTCCTTACCGTAAATTTCAACCTCGGTAAGAGCTGAGCAGGTGGCACAACCGCGTGAAAGGGATATATTTGCACTTGAACCGTTTTTAAGGTCAAGAATAATATTTGCCCAGTCATCGGTAGTAACGTCTGCCCATTCGTCGGAATCTATCTTCTGACGGGTTTTAACAAATGTGCCATAGTTTGCCTGAAGTCCCTGAACATCGGTACCGAGCCAATTAAGAAGGTCTATCATGTGAGAACCCAAGTCGCAAAGTACACCTGTACCTGCTTTTTCTTTCTCAAAACGCCATTCAAGACGTCTGCCTTTCCAAAGAGCAGAATCCTTAATACATTTAATAAATATGTGGTGAATCTCACCTACAGTACCCTCGTCTACCAAATCCTTTAAGAAACGAAGAGTAGCTCTATGACGCCAGGTAAAGCATATAAATACAGGAAGACCCTTTTCTTTACCTAATGCTTCAACCTCTTTAACTTCGTCTACGTTAATGCCGGCAGGCTTTTCCATACTAACACCAAGACCAGCGTTAAGGGCATATTTTGCAATTTCGCAGTGCAGGTAGTTAGGTGTACAGATATCAACCGCATCACAAAGACCGCTGTCAATAAGCTCTTTATAATCTGTAAAGAGACGGTCACCTGTAAGACCTGTTTTGGCGGTTGCATTTTCAAGTGCTTTGGGATTAATATCGCAAACTGCGGTAATTTCGCACTCGTCGGAAATGGTGAGATAGTTGGGATAGTGAACGTCCCTTGCTATCCAACCGAAACCAATAATACCAATTCTTTTTTTCATAATAAATTCCTCCTAAAATTAGAGTAAGTGTATTTGTTTAGAATACAATCGTTCTGAATTTTTTATTTTTACAGGATTGATTTTACAACCTGTATTTGGTACAATTATAACATGACATGTTAAATAGGTGGTGACTGTATGCAAAATGCTTTATCTGAAAGGGAACAGAAATATTACCTTGCGGCATTTAAAACTAAAGGAACTGTAAAACTTGGATGCCCAAACGGAATGAGACTTTACCAGTTTGCAGATGTTCACTGTAAAACTACTGACGAGGTAAATGCTATTCACGAGCAACGGTGTGATGAAATCACCTTTGTTTACAGCGGTGAGGGCGAAATAGTCCGCAACGGTTTGCGTTTGCCAGTAAAGTCAGGACAGATACATCTTTGCTTTAAGGGTGATTTTCATCAAATAATCCCCTCTAAAACATCACCGCTGAGGTTTTACTGTATAGGTTTTACCATCGACCCCGACAACCCTGTTTGCACGCTACTTGGTGAGGTTCGCCGAAAAATAGAAATAAGCCATTCGGCAGTGCTCGGCGATTGCAACGATTTGCTATCGGCTTTTCAGACAGTGCTTGGTGCCTTATATGAAAAGCAACAGGATGAAATATCGCAGGCGGTGGCAATTAATGCGCTTAACTATATTATTTCTTGTGCCTGCAACCGCTTTTTGGAGAAACGAGGAGGCGATACCAGTAATATTTCCACTAAGGATAGCCTGCTTTTTTACATAGTAAGTTATTTGAAAAACAATGTTTATAATATAAATGCCCTTAAGCAATTAGCACCAGATACGGGATACAGCTATTCTTATCTTTCCCATTTGTTTTCGCAAAAAATGGGGCAAAGTCTTAAAGGCTTTTTTGCGGCTCTGCGTATGAATGCCGCAACTGAACTACTGCGAAAAAAGACCGTTACAGAGGTTTCTGAAATATTGGGTTATTCCTCTATTCATGCTTTTACAAGAGCTTATAAGCAGCTTTGCGGCGAAACTCCTGCTACAGCAAAAGAAAAGTTAAACAAAAACAGCATTTCAAGATACCTTTAACTATATTATATATGCGTTTTTGGTTTTTGTATTTTACTAAAACGGTCACAAAATTTAACATTTTATGCTCAACGAAGCGTTTAAACCTCAAACAATTTTAAAAGATTGTTTCCGATTGGCTTTCGGATTGACATTTCCTATAGGTGTTGAAAGCTTTATACAGAGTCTCTAAATTAATTGCTTATTACCAAATAAGCATTAATTTATATTGATATTTGGAAATATTTTCAGTATAATATAGTTAGTTATGTTTGTAAGCTTGAATGGGGGCTTTATTTTGGATTGCAAAAAGTTTTTTGAACAGATAAAGGGCAAAAAAATCGCTATGTGCGGTATAGGTATCAGCAATACTCCGCTTATACTTGAATTTTTGAGCAAGGGAGCTTTGGTTTATGCCTGCGACCGCCGCAACCGTGAGCTTATTGGCGAAACCGCAGATATGCTTGAAAAGGCGGGCGCTGAGCTTTGCCTTGGAGACGGATATTTAGATAATTTAGAGGTTGACATAATCTTTAGGACACCGGGTATGAATTTTAATTTACCCGAGCTTGATGCCGCTCGCAAAAAGGGTATTGCAGTTACAAGCGAGATGGAGGTTTTCTTTGACCTTTGCCCTGCTACAGTTTTTGCAATAACGGGCTCTGACGGTAAGACCACCACGACCACCCTTATTGCTGAAATGCTTAAAGCAGAGGGTAAGAAGGTTTTCGTTGGCGGAAATATCGGCAAGCCGTTACTTCCCGAAATTGAAAATATCACAGCCGAGGATTATGTTGTGGTTGAGCTTTCCTCGTTCCAGCTTATTTCAATGCGTAAGAGCCCTGATGTTGCCGTAGTTACCAATGTAGCTCCAAATCATCTGGATGTTCATAAGGATATGGACGAATATGTTGAGGCTAAGAAAAATGTTATACTTCACCAAAACGCATTTTCACGCACAGTTTTAAACCGAGACAATGAAATAACTGAGGGTTTCCGCCAGTTTGTAAGAGGTCAGTCATTAGGATTTAGCATGGAGCGGCAGCTAAGAAACGGTGCTTGGCTTGATAGTGAGGGTTACCTCCATATGGCTTACCGTGGAATGGATGTTCCGATTATGCACCGAGACGAAATTGCCATAATAGGTGACCATAATGTTGCAAATTACCTTACGGCGATTACTGCTGTTTGGGGATATGTGGGCGTTGATTCTATCCGCAAGGTTGCAAGAGAATTCGGCGGAGTTGAGCACCGTATAGAATTTGTACGTGAGGTAAACGGTGTTAAATATTATAACGACTCTATCGCTTCAAGTCCCACAAGAACTATAGCAGGCTTAAGGGCATTTTCACAAAAGGTACACCTTATTGCAGGCGGATATGATAAGCATATTCCGTTTGAGCCGATGGTACCTTATATAATCGAAAAGGTGGAAAAGCTTTATCTTTGCGGCGATACTGCCGAAAAGATAGAAAAGGCGGTTTTAGCTGATACAGGATACAAAGGAAAGCCTGAAATTATAAAGGTGAAAAATATTGCAGAAGCCGTGGAAAAGGCAAGCGAGCTTACAAAATCAGGCGATATTGTAACTCTTAGTCCTGCCTGCGCTAGCTTTGACGCTTTCCCGAATTTTGCAGCAAGAGGCAACTATTTTAAAGAATTGGTGAATAAATTATAATGACTATTAAAGAAATGCTTTTTGCGTTATCAAGCGCCGATGCGGCAGGTTATGTCAGCGAAGCTGCAGATTTGGCATACGAAATATTATCAGAATACTGTGAAACCGAAAAAACCCATACGCTTACCGTTATGGGTTTTTTAAAGGGCGACAGCGATTACACCCTTATGCTTGATGCGCACATCGACCAGATTTCAATGGTTGTTACTAATATTGATGATAAAGGCTTTTTAACCGTTTCAGCCGCAGGCGGTATAGATATTAGAGCCTTGCCTTCGCGCAGAGTTACTGTTCACGGCAAGGAAAAAATAACTGCTGTGTTTTGCAGTATTCCTCCGCACCTTGCTAAGGGTGAGGCGGATTACAGCGATATTTCACAGCTAAAGCTTGATACCTGCTTAGGTAATAAGGCAAAAGAGATAATAAGCATCGGCGATATTGTAACATTTTGTGTCGAGCCTAAGGAGCTTTACGGAACACGTGTTACAGGTAAAAGCTTTGATGACCGCGCGGCGGTTGCATGCGTTATTGAAATTGCAAAAAGGCTAAGCGGCAAAAAATTGCCCTTTAACGTAGCTTTTGTTTTGAGTGATGGCGAGGAGCTTGGAATGCGTGGCGTGCGCCCTGCCGCTTTTAAAGTAAATCCTGATGAAGCTATTGCTATTGATGTCAGCTTTGGTGACGGTATAGGTATAAAAGAAGACGAATGCGGAAAATTGGGCGGTGGAGGTATGATAGGCTTCGCTCCCTGTCTTGACAGTAGGCTTTCCAAAAAGCTCGTTGAAACTGCTGAGGAAAGCAAAATACCTTACCAAACCGAGGTTATGGGCAGAAGCACAGGCACAAATGCCGATATGATTTCTGTGAACCGTGAGGGAGTCCGCACCTGCACGCTGTCAATCCCGCTTCGCAATATGCACACCGAGGTTGAGGTGCTTGATATTAAGGATTTAGAAAGTGTTTGCGACCTTGTTTGCGAGTATATCCTTTCGGGAGGTATTATGAATGATTGAGCTTTTAAAAAAGCTGTGCTCACTAGACGGCACGTCGGGTGATGAATACAGCGTAAGAGATTTCATAATATCTCAAATTGACGGCTTTTGCGAATGGAAAACCGATAATCTGGGTAATATAATCGTTTTCAAAAAGGGCAGAAAGACTTCTTATAAAAAACTTATGATAGACGCTCATATGGATGAGGTAGGTCTTATCATAACCAATGCTACGGCTGAAGGCTTTTTAAAGTTTAAAACTATTGGCGGTATTGATACTGCGGCGCTTATGTTCCGCAGGGTTAAAATTAACGGAGATATATACGGTGTAATTTCGGGTAAGCCTGTTCATCTTATAGGTAAGGATGAACGCAAAAAGCTCCCCGACAGCGACACTTTATATATAGATATGGGCGCTTCTTCCAAAGAGGAGGCGTTAAAGCTTGTTTCTTTAGGCGACAGAGCTGTTATCTGCGGTGAATTCCAAGAAACAGGAGACAAAATAATTTCAAAAGCTATTGATGACAGAGTTGGTTGCGCGACGCTTATAGAGTTGATTAGGAATGACAGTGAATATGATTTTTATGCCAGCTTTTCTGTTCAAGAAGAAGTAGGATTAAGAGGCGCAAAAACTGCCACTTTCGGTATTGCCCCTCAGTTTGCTGTTGTTTTAGAGGCTACTACTGCCTCTGATATTGCAGATGTTTCGGAAGAAAAATTTGTTTGTGAATTAGGCAAGGGTGCTGCAGTTTCGTTCATGGACGGCGCTACCGCTTATGACCGTGAGCTATATAACGCGGCGCTTGCGAGCGGTATTAAAAGTCAGCCCAAAAGAGCGGTTGCAGGCGGCAACAACTCAGGTGCGGTGCATTTATCCCGTGAGGGAGTAAGAACTATCGCATTGTCTGTACCTTGCAGATATATTCATTCTGAATCATCGGTGGCTGATGCCGAGGATATGGAAAATTTAGTTAAGCTTGCAAAATACATGGTAAATTACATTTGCAGCGGTGAAGCAGAATGATTTCTCTTGTCAGTGAGCTCCCTGAAATAAATGCTGACAGTGCTGAGCTTATAAAAATCAAATGCCTTTATGATGCTTATAAAACTGACAATAAGGTGCTTTTTTGGTGTCAGGATAATGACAGAGCAGTTATCTCTATGACCGACGGCAATATGATAATATTTAATAACAGCGCCGATTTAGAGGAGCTAAAGGAGTTTACCGATATATTATCGCCTGCCTGCGTTTTTAGTGATTATGAAACGCTTTGCGCATTAGACCGAAAACCGAGGGAGCGCATTAATATAATGTGGCGAATAGCAGATATTAAGGAGGAATATGTGAGTGAGGAGCTATCAAGCAGAGAAATTTATGACCTGCTTGATGTAGACGGGCTGTCGCTCCCTGAGTACCCTTACTTTGCGGTGGATTATTGCAGACGGCTTAATCACAGCTATGCCGATTATTTTGCTCTAAAAGATAAATGTGCGGCAATTACCTTTAAAACGGGTGATTTTGCAATAATCAATGGTATTGCGGCTAAGCAAAAGGGCTATGGCTCGGTAGCGCTCAGGGGAATTCTTAGTAAAAACTATGAAAAAAAGCTTTTTGTTTGTTGTAGGGACAAGGTAAAAGGCTTTTATGAAAAAAACGGATTTAAGCCGCTTTATTACGGCGGATATTGGGTGAAGGAATTTTGAATATTACAAACTTTTTTAATGTGGATAACAAATTATTGGATTTTGATAAAAGAGCTTTGGAAAAATCTAAGCCTCAATTCGAGAAAATTGAGGACATAACCGAGTATAATCAGCTAAAGGTATTAAAGGCTTTTATAAATAACGGAGTTAGTGAGTCTTATTTTTCCGCTTCTACAGGATATGGTTATGACGACAGGGGTAGAGAAATTTTAGAGCGAGTTATGGCGGACTGTATGGGCGCTGAGGATGCGCTTATGCGCCATAACTTTGTTTCGGGAACACATACCTTAACGGTGGCTCTTTTCGGTATGCTTCGTCCTGATGATACGGTTATATCAATTACAGGAAGACCTTATGACACTATTACGGGTGTTTTTGGAATTGATTCGGTTACAGATGGCTCTTTAAGGGAATTTGGAGTTAATTACGGTCAGGTTGATTTAAAGGCGGACGACACTCCCGATATTGAGGAAATTAAAAAAGTATTAGCCAAGGAAAAGCCAAAAATGGCGTATATTCAGCGTTCCCGTGGTTATAGCCTCAGACCCAGCCTTAAAATAGAGGATATTGAAGCCTTGGTTAAAGCAGTAAGGGAGGTTTCGCCTGACAGTATCGTTATGGTTGACAACTGCTACGGTGAATTTACTGAAAAGCAAGAGCCTTGCGATGTTGGTGCGGATATCGTTGCAGGCTCGCTTATAAAAAACCCGGGCGGCGGAATTGCCTCAACAGGCGGTTATATTGCAGGTAAGCGTGAGCTTGTTGAGCAATGTGCCAACCGTTTGACCTGCCCAGGTGTAGGTAAAGAGGTTGGAGCTACCTTAGGACATAGCAGAGAACTTTATATGGGACTTTTTTCTGCTCCGCACGTTGTTGGCGAGGCTTTAAAAACAGCCGTTTATACTGCGGCTTTATTTGAGCTTTTGGGCTTTGCGGTCACTCCCCGAAGTGACGAAAAAAGAGGAGATATTGTTCAGTGTGTAACTTTGGGTTCGGCTGACGGATTAGTAGCCTTTTGTCAGGGTATGCAGTCGGGAGCTCCCGTTGATTCATTCGTTGTGCCTGAGCCTTGGGATATGCCAGGCTACACCGATCCCGTAATTATGGCGGCAGGTGCTTTCACTCTGGGTGCTTCTATCGAGCTTTCGGCAGACGGTCCTTTAAGAGAGCCTTATGCTGCTTGGATGCAGGGCGGTCTCAATTTCCACAGCGCTAAAGCAGGCGTGCTTTTAGCGGCGCAGAAAATGTATGAGAAAAACGCAATTAAGCTTTAATTGGAGAAAGATATGAAACAGATTTTTTCGGGTGAGGTTTTTGAAGTTTTGCCTCTTTCGAACGGTATTATTTTTTCCTACTGCAAAGAGGTTTTCGACGAAAATATTATAGTGGCTTATAAAATGATTTCCTTTGAAAACGGAAGATTTACCGATGTTGCAAAGAATATTTATATGATAACTAAGTTCGGCAATAATTATAAAGCGATAGCCAATAACTGCAATAATTATATCACGGTGAAATCCTTGGTTTTGCCTAACGGCAAGGTGTTTTTGCTTGAAACTGACGGTTCGGCAATGCTGCTTGATAACAACGGTACTCCTGTATGGACTGGCAGTCTTACCTACCGCTCCTCTAACCCTGCGGATATCGTATTGTATAACAATGCCTTGTGGGCGGCCTACCCTGAGTGTAATGTTTTACTGCGATATAATCTCGCCACTATGCGTGAGGAATTACGAATAGGCGGCAATAAGTCTCCCTTTGATAAACCCCGTAGCCTTTTTATTGACGGCGACAAGGTAATGGTAAGTAATCAAAACTCTAAAAAGCTCATTGAAATAAATCTTAATACCTATACTGTTTTTGAATACCAGGAGTTCGAGGAAGCTCTATATCAATATGTAAGAGTGGGGGACAACCGATTTGTTGTTTTGGAGTCGGGGTTATACCTTATATAATATATAGCGAAAGGTCGGGAGGAAGTACCTCTCGATTTTTTTATTGTGTAATAATAGGTTAATTAATGCTCATCTGGTGACAAACATTAATTAAGAGAAGCCTATAAAGAGAAGCACTGTGTCGCAAAGCGCACTTAATGTAGTGGTTTTGGCTGTGATGAAACACATTTTTATTCTATACTATTAATATATATGTATATTCGAATATTTTAAAATGTGGTTGTACATACCTTAAAAACCCAATATATTGTAGTTGAAAAAAACATTGAAAAAAGTTTTAAAAAATCTTAAAAAAAGTGTTGACAAACCGAACCTATTGTGGTAATATAATCAGGCGCTCCAAACGAGGGGTGCTGAAACGGACCTTGAAAATTAAACAACGAAGAAATAAGGACCCGACGATTCTAAGAGAAATCTTTAAATCAAGGACAATTATTAATGCGTCAGCATT
>JBGVRU010000036.1:0-58047 GCA_045128715.1 Acutalibacteraceae bacterium
CTGAAATCAAGGGCGGACGACGGTGATAAAAAAGCTGTAAAAATGCTCAAAATGATAGAAGAGCCCACACGCTTTTTATCAACCATTCAAATCGGTATCACACTTGCAGGTTTCTTAGGCTCTGCTTTTGCTGCGGATAACTTCGCAGAAAGACTTTCAGGATTTTTGATTAAGGTTTTTGATATTTCCGAAAAGAAGATTGGCTCTGTTAATACTGTAGCGGTTATTGTGATTACCCTTATTTTATCATTCTTCACCCTTGTTTTGGGTGAGCTTGTTCCTAAGCGTATTGCAATGAAGCACAAGGAAAAGCTTGCAGACGCCGTTTGCGGTATGATTTCAGGCCTTGCTGCAATTTTAAAGCCTATCATTTGGCTTTTAACCGTTGCTACAAATGGAATTCTGCGCATTTTCGGTATTGATCCTCACGAAAAGGAAAACCCTGTATCTGAAGAGGATATCGTGCTAATGCTTGATGCCGGTGCTGATGAAGGAAGCCTTAACGAGAATGACATTGAATACATAAAAAATGTTTTCAAGCTTGACGGTATGACCGCCGAGGATGTTATGACTCCCCGCAGATCAATTGTATTTATACCCAACTCTGCAACCAACGAAGAAATTTTAGAGCTTATCGAAACAGAGGGTTATTCCAGAATGCCTGTCTTTTCCGAAACCACTGATAATATAATCGGTGTGCTTCATTCAAGAGATTTTCTGTTAAGATATAATCGTCCCGATTTCAAATTAGAGGATGTTATGTTCCAGCCCACTTTCGTTCCCGAAACCGCCCACCTTGATGTGCTGTTTAAGGATATGCAAAAGGAGCATAATCACATTGTAATTGTTATTAACGAATACGGTGAGACCGCAGGTATCGTTACAATGGAAGATATACTTGAGGAAATAGTCGGCGATATATGGGACGAGCGTGATGAAGCTATTGAGGATTTCATTCAGCTTGAAGAAAATAAATACCGTGTGCTTTGCTCGACTAATATTGAGGATTTCTTTGAGCATTTCTCTCTTGAGTCCGACGAAGAAACCGAGGCTACAACCGTTAACGGTTGGGTGAGTGAGATTATAGGCAGTATCCCTGAGCAGGGTGTTACCTTTGACTATGAAAATCTCGTTGTTACAGTAACAAAAGCGGATGAGCTTATGGCACAGGAAATTACTGTAGAGGTTAAGGAAGAGGTAGCTGTTAATTCTGAAGACGAGGACAATGATTAAAATAAAAAAATCAAATTGTTATTTCAGGGTGACAGTATTACCGATGCTGGTCGTGATAAAGGCGATGGTAATAATTTAGGTAATGGCTCCCCTAAATATGCTGCAAATTCGGCAGACGGTGTTCACCCTACAGCAAAGGGCACTGAATATATCGGCAAGCTTTACGTGGATTATATTTCGGAGCTTATCTGAACTTAATAAAATTTACCAAAGCAGAGACTGCATTGCCGTCTCTGCTTTTTTGTGGTATACTTTGAATAAATTGATTTGTTCGGATTAATATAAAAAGTAAAAATGATTTATATTTGGTGATTAATATGTCAGTTTTTAAGAAAATATATGATGTAGTATCTAAAATACCCGAAGGTAAGGTCTCTACCTACGGTCAGGTAGCAATGCTTGCGGGTAATCCACGTTGGGCAAGGGTTGTGGGCTATGCGCTTCACAATAATCCAGCTCCCGGTATAATTCCTTGCCACCGTGTAGTTAGCCGAGAGGGTAGACCTGCGCCTGCTTTTGCCTTTGGCGGCGAGGGTGTTCAAAGAAAGCTTCTTATGGACGAGGGGATTATCTTTAATAAAGACGGCTGTGTTGATTTAAAAATTTATGGCTGGCAACCTCAATTTTCCGAAAACGGTGATATTATATGAAAGAAAAACAATTGCATCCAATAAAACCATTATTTAATATGGACTCTAAAGTGCTTATTTTGGGGAGCTTTCCTTCTTTGAAATCACGTGAGCAGATGTTTTTTTACGGTCATCCGCAAAACAGATTCTGGAGGGTTTTGGCGGAGGTTTTTAGTTGTGAAGTGCCGCAGACGATTGAGGAAAAGCGTGAATTTATACTGTCGCATAATATAGCTCTTTGGGATGTTATTGCCTCTTGCGAAATAGAGGGCAGTGCAGACAGCAGCATCAGAAATGTTGTGCCTAACGATTTAACACAGATACTCAATTCCGCTGATATAAAGCAAATTTTTGTTAACGGCAAAACAGCAGAAAAATTTTATAATAAATACATAAAGGAAGCTATCGGCAAAGAAGCAGTCTGCTTGCCCTCAACCTCGCCTGCAAATGCGGCATGGAGCATTGAAAAATTAGTATCCGCTTGGAAAATTATTTTAAATAATCTGTAACCTTTAATCACTTAATAATCGTTTATTTAAGTGAGGTGGGTACTTATGTTGGCAGTTATTTTTTCTACGGTTGATATGACCGAGGAGCATAAAGATAAGCTTGAAACGCTTTACTGTAAATACCGAAGGCTGTTGTTTACAGTAATCAGAAGAGTTGTTTCTACCGATTCTGACAGTGAGGATATTCTGCAAAACACATTTATAAAAATTGCCAAGAATATCAAAAAAATAGATGATACCGAAAGCCGAGAAACAGTGGCATTTTTAACCGTTATAGCTAAAAATACTGCTTATGATTTTCTTCGCAGACAAGCTTTGATAGAGGAAGTGCCGTTTGAAGAAACGGACGGGATAATAGCTGACGATAAAGCCTTTTCTGAGCTTTTGTCAAACTTGGAATATGAAAAAATAGTAAACTGCATAAAAAGTATAACCTCACCCTATACGGAAGTGCTGTATTTGCATTTTGTTCGGGATTTATCCGCAAAGCAAATTGCGTATATTTTAGAACGCAAGCCTGCAACGGTTAAAATGCAGCTCGTAAGGGGAAAGAAACTTTTAGTAAAAAGACTTTCGGAGGTGCTTTATGGTTAACTTTGTGCTTAAAAATGCTTTCATAGCAGCGCAGGCGGAGAAAAACATTATTCCCTATGAATTTTCACCTGAATTTGAAAGCAATATGGAGAAGCTTATTAAGTCGCAAAGGGGTGTTGGAAAACTTGTTAATACTGCGGCAAAGAGAGCGGCGTGCGTTACAATGGCCTTTTTTATTGCGGCATTGTCAACAGTATTCAGCGTTGACGCTTTGCGAGAGCCTGTGGTAGAAGCAGTACAAAGCTTTTTTGTAAATGTTAAGGAGTATTTAATCGGTACTGCTGCCGATAATATCGCCACCCATTTTTCGGACGGTGTGACCGAGATAGTGGCAACTAATCTTATAACCTCAACTCCTAAAGAATATAAAATTACCGACACCGAGAAAATCACCGCGTTTACAAAGCTTTTAACAGAAACCCATTGGGGCGAGCCGCAGTATGAGGTTAAAGAGACGGATTTTGTGCTTTACCGCTTTGAGTTTAAAAATGAAAATGAAACGGTAACAACCCTTAATGTTTGTCCCCGTTACCCTGAGCTTTACGGTATTGTTGAGATAATAAGCGGAGAAAGCCGCAATGTTTATCACATTTCGGAGCGCACCTATCTTGATATTTTAGCCTTTACAACAAGAAAATATTATTTGCATAAATCGGATTTGCCAAAGCCTGAGGAGAGTAAATGCCTTGAATGGCAAAGTGAGGCATTGGCGAATTTGAGTGAAACAGAAAAGCAGACTTTTTGTGAGAGCTTTAAAAATCTTCACTTGCATATAGAAAATTTGCTTTTAGGTGGAGTGGTTACCCTAAAAGAGCCTGACAGCGTATATTGGCAGAAGCTGGAGCTACCTGAAAACCGTATGTTTATTGACCCTTTTACAGGGGTTGCAAGTGTCGATAACACCTACCACATAATAATTAATGGCTTTGATAATTCTATTGCTGCTGTTAAAGATGATAATGCTAAAAATGCAATTATCACAATGAAAAAGGATTTTCAGAATGCCGTTAAAAATCACGATTTGGGCAGTATCTTTTCTGTGCACGAGGTTATACATGACTGGGATTATTATGCTATCAACTACCCGATAAGCTACTCCATAGAGCCACCCGATTGGGGCGGAATTGATGAATATTTCGGGCACTTAGACAAATAAAATTTTTTCGAAACCTTAAACACCCTTTAAAGGTATTATTAGTAAATAAATTGTTTTGTATGGAGCGAAAAATGAAAAGATTTTTAAGCCTTATTATATGCTTTTTAATATTAATAGCGGTCTGCAGCTGTAAAGCAACAAAGGACGGATTAAATTCGAGCGAGGCAGAGCCTTTGCAGAGTGATAACAGCTCTGATATAACGGTATCCACCTTGCTTGCTGATGACAGCGCTGACCCTGAAAACACAGAAAATGCCGACGAGGGCGCTAAAGTTAATATCGAAGGCGTTACCCATAAAAAGGGTCAGGCTTTGGGTATTGATGTTTCCAAATGGCAGGGCAAAATTGACTGGGCTAAGGTAAAAGAAAGCGGCATAGAATTTGCTGTTATAAGAATAGGCTATAGAGCTGAAAACGGGCAAATTTATAAAGACAGTAATGTCGACTATAATATTCAGCAGGCAGTAAAGCAAGGGATTTTAGTAGGTGTTTACTTCTTTTCAACTGCGGTTAACAGTACAGAAGCGCTGGAAGAAGCTGATTTTGTTATTTCCTTAGTTAAGGGATATAAAATTTCGTATCCTGTGGTGTATGACTGCGAGGGATATACTAACAGTAACAGCCGAATGAACAGGCTTTCTGCGGATAGCAGGACCGATAATGCATTAGCCTTTTTGGAAAGGGTTAAAAAGGCAGGATACACAGGGATGTTCTATGGCGCTAAGAGTGAAATTTCGGACAACACCCATTGGAATATGCCGAGAATAGAACGTGACTTTAAGGTTTGGGTGGCGCATTACAGTACCCCTACATATCCTGATAGCGAAAACCCTGATTATAGCGGGAAATATGATATGTGGCAATACACTAACAGGGGAAGTGTTAAGGGAATTGACGGTAACTGCGATATGAATGTTTCGTATTTTACGGCTGCTGAGCAAAAGCCTAAGGACAGTACGGTAACCCCCGAAGCGGCTAAGCCACCTAAAACCGAACAGGAAAAGCTTTATACCGATATTAACGACCAAGTAACCGCTAAGGAGGAGGTAAATCTTCGTGAGGGAGCGGGAACGAATTTTAACATTGTAGGAAAGCTTAAAAGCGGAGAATTTTTAACCCGAACGGGGGTAGGCAACAATGGTTGGTCAAGGCTTTTATATAATGGTAAAACTGTTTATGCAATAACAAGCTACCTTTCAAATACTGTAGTCGAAATTCCTAAGGAGGATATAGTGTCAGGTTGTAAATTCACCACTAAGAGCGACAGAGTAACGGCTAAGGCAGAGGTTAATTTAAGGGCGCTTCCCACTACCGATAGCGAGATTATAGGAAGCCTTAAAAGCGGTAGCTTTTTAGTGCGTAGCGCCGTAAGCGATAAGGGTTGGTCAAGACTTGAATTTAATGGACAAACGGTTTATGCCGTTACAAGCTATCTAACCGATAAAGCTCCTGAAATCAGCTCGGCTGACCAAAGCACAGCGAACGATACTTTTACCGAGCACGGTATGACCTTTAAAGGCGTAGAGTCCCGAAATGTTACCGCAAAGGAAGAAACCAATTTAAGGGATAAGCCCACAACCGAGTCGGATGTAATATATAGGCTTTTAAGCGGTGAATATGCGAAGCTTGTCGCCGAAAGTGACAGCGGTTGGGCAAAGCTTGTATATAAAGGCAGAGTGGTTTACGCAGTAAAATCATTTTTGCAATAAATTTAATAATATTCAGTCGTCTTAGTTTTACAGGACGGCTGTTTTTGTTTTTTAGTGTGTGCGAGTTTGGCTAAGCACACTAAAAGTTGACAGCGCATGTCTTTTTTGTTATAATATAATGAATATTATGGAGTAATAGCGTTTTTTCGTTGTTATTTACTGGAAGTGTTAATTTATGGTAAGAAGTATGACGGGCTTTGGCAGAGCCGAAGCCATTATAAACGGTCTTGATGTTACGGTTGAAATTAAGTCTGTAAATCACAGATATTTTGAGTTTTCCTGCAGAATGCCAAGAGCGTATCAGTTCGCAGAGGAAAAGCTTAAAGCTTTATGTCAGCAAAGCATTTCAAGAGGTAAGGTTGAGCTTTCGGTTTTTGTTGAGGAAACTACCGACAGTAGCACTCAGGTGGAAATCAACCACACCTATACAAAGGCGTATCTTGCGGCTATAAAGCAGCTATGCAAGGAATACGGAATTAAAAATGATGTTAAGGCATCTGCTTTTGTCGGGAATAATGATATTTTCAAGCTTCGCAGAAGTGTTCTTCCCGATGAGCAGATTTTGGAAGCACTTACTACAGTAACGGCTGAGGCTGTAAGTAGTTTTATTGAAATGCGTGAAATAGAGGGCGAGCGCCTTTTAAATGATGTGCTATCCCGTGCACATACAATTCTCGAAAAGGTCGAGCTGGTGGAGGCTGAGTCTCCCGAAACCGTTAAGGCTTACAGGGAACGTCTTGAACAAAAAATGCGTGAGCTGCTTGACAGCGCTAATATTGACGAACAGCGTCTTATTACCGAAACTGCTATTTTTGCGGATAAAATTGCGGTTGATGAGGAAACTGTCCGACTTCGCAGCCATATCAAGCAGTTAGAAAGCTTTTTTGAGGCGGAGGGTCCTGTTGGTAAAAAGCTTGACTTTTTAATTCAGGAAATGAATCGAGAGACCAATACGATTGGCTCAAAGTCACAGAATACAAAAATTGCTTATATAGTGGTTGATATTAAATCAGAAATTGAGAAAATAAGAGAACAAATTCAAAATATAGAGTAGGGTGCAGTTATGAAGTTAGTTAATATTGGCTTTGGTAATATGGTATCTGCTGACAGAATGATAGCGATAGTTAGTCCCGAATCGGCTCCTATTAAGCGAATTATTCAGGACGCTAAGGAACGAGGAACCCTTATAGATGCTACCCACGGCAGAAAAACAAGAGCTGTAATTATTACAGACAGCGACCATATAATTCTGACCTATTTACAGGCGGAGACTCTGGCTAATCGCATTGCCGAAGAAAACAGCACATATGGGGAGGATGAAGTGTATGAATAAAGGCTCGGTGTTTATAATTTCAGGTCCCTCAGGCTCTGGTAAGGATACCCTTTTAAAGCTGCTTTTTGAAAAGCACCCCGAAATAGCATTTTCTATTTCTTCTATTACGCGTAATATGCGTGAGGGTGAAATAGAGGGCGAAAAGTATAACTTTATATCCCGTGAAGCCTTTGAGGATATGATAGCAGGCGATGAGCTTCTCGAATATAACGTATATGTAAACAATTATTACGGAACTCCCAAAGCACCCGTAATCGCCGCCACTGAGGCTGGCAGGGATATTATTATTGAGGTTGATGTTAACGGGGCTGCTAATATAAGGAAGAAGCTGCCTGAGGCGGTAAGCATATTTATAATGCCGCCCACATTTACTGAGCTTGAACGCAGGCTTACAGGCAGAGGCACCGAATCAAAGGAAATTATAAAGCAGAGAATGGAAAGTGCTCTCGGTGAAATAAAGCGTGCCACAGAATACGACTATATTGTTGTAAACGATAATATAGAAGTAGCTGTTGACCATATAAATGCTGTAATACAGGGACATAGACTCCGTTTACAGAATCAAAAGCATATTATTAATGAGGTGTTGAAAAAATGTTAAATCCCAATATCGGAAAGCTTATTAAGGACTATAATAACAGATATCGTCTTGTAATTGATGTTGCTCACGTAGCACGTGAAATTTCTGCAAAATCAGAAGAAACAGGTGAGATTACGGTAGAAAAGCCTGTAAGTGTTGCTATTGATAAATTAGCATCGGAGCTCTAATTCTAATTTAAATCTTAGTATCGGGGGTATAGGTATGACAGGGCTTGTAGCAAAAATAGCGCTTGAAGGTGCAACCTTTGCATTTGACAAGCTTTATACCTATGCCGTTCCGCCCGAGATGTATCAAATGGTAAAAAAAGGCATAAGGGTTTTAGTGCCCTTTGGCAGGGGAAATATAAAAAAGCAGGGTATAATTTTTGAGCTTTGTGAAGAAGAAATAAATAGTCTTAAAAAAATTATTTCTTTAATAGACAAAGACCCCGTTCTTACTGACGAAATGCTTAAATTATGTGAGTATATGAGCGAAAGTCTTTTTTGTACTCATTATGATGCGGTACATGCTATGCTCCCGGCAGGGCTTGGATATAAGCTTGTGAATTACTATTCCGCAAATACCGAGTTTTCGCCTGATTTATTACAGGAGGAAACTGAAAAGCAGGTTTATAATTACCTTTTAAAATCGGGCGAAAAAACTGAAGATGATATTAAAAAAGCTTTAGGTGTAACAGGTGAGCTGCTCGGTATATTAACTGAAAAGGAAGCTCTTATAAAGACCAGCGATACTAAGCGTAAGGTAAGGGATGCCACTGAGAAGTGGGTACGTCTTGCAAGTGATGAATTACCTGATGTTAAGCTCACTCCAAGGCAAAAAGAGGTTGTTGACCTTTTGCTTGATGTGGGAGCGGCAGCTGTTAAAGAGATATGCTATTTTACAGGGGTATCTGCCGCTGTAATAGAGACTCTTGTTAAAAAAGGTATTCTTATATATTTCTCGAAGCAAGTTTACAGGGCACCTTATAAGACAACTGCGGTTAAAAAGCGTGATGAAATAACCCTTACAGATGAGCAACAAACCGCTTTTTTGGGGTTAAAGGAGAAATACCGCTCTGAAAAGGGAGAGGTTTCACTTCTTTACGGTGTTACAGGCTCTGGTAAAACACAGGTGTTTTTATCCCTTGTTGACACCGTTGTTTCGGACGGTCGCGGTGTTATTGTAATGGTGCCCGAAATAGCCTTGACTCCGCAGTTAGTTTCAATTTTTGCTAACAGGTACGGAAATAAAATTGCTGTTTTTCACAGCGCGATGTCTATGGGACAGCGTATGGACGAATGGCAAAGAATTAAGGACGGTAAGGCGCTTATCGCTATAGGAACAAGAAGTGCAGTTTTTGCACCGTTCAATGATTTAGGTCTTATTATTATTGACGAGGAGCAGGAGCACACTTATAAATCCGAAAAAACTCCCCGTTTTCATACAAGAGAGTTGGCTAAATTCAGAACAGCTTACCACAAGGGGCTTTTGTGCTTGGCTTCTGCTACGCCATCTTTAGAAAGCTATACAAATGCTAAAAAAGGTAAGTATTCTTTATTTACGCTTAAAAACCGTTACGGCAATGCTACGCTGCCTATGGTTGAAACTGTGGATATGAGGCAGGAGCTTGCAAACGGTAATACAGGTATTTTAAGCGAAATACTTTATGAGCAGGTTAGACAAACGCTTAAAAACGGAAAGCAGGCAATATTGCTTCTTAACCGCAGGGGACATAATACTTATATATCCTGTCCTAACTGCGGATATGTTGAAAGCTGTCCTAATTGCAGTATTTCCTTGACGTACCATTCTGCAAATAACCGACTTATGTGTCATTATTGCGGTCACTCTAAAAAGGCTGATAAAATTTGTCCTGAGTGCGGCGGCGAGCATATGAAATTTATGGGACTCGGCACTCAAAAAGCAGAGGAGGAGCTAAAGCTACTTTTCCCTGAGGCTAAAATTCTGCGCCTCGATGCTGACAGCACTATGACAAGGGACTCTTATTCTTCTTACTTAGGCGATTTTGCAAAGGGAGAATATGATATTCTTTTAGGTACTCAGATGGTGGCTAAGGGTCTTGATTTCCCTAATGTTACCTTGGTTGGAGTTTTGGGCGCAGACGGTGCAATGTATAGTGAGGATTTCCGCAGTTTTGAGCGTAGCTTTTCGTTGCTTACTCAGGTTGTAGGTAGAGCAGGTAGAGGCGATATTTCGGGCAACGCTGTTATACAGACTGTAAATCCCGATAATAACATTATAGAGCTTGCCTGCAAACAGGATTATGACAGCTTTTATGAGCAGGAAGTTCTCCAGCGAAAGCTTATGATTTGGCCGCCTTACTGCGACGTTTGCGTTGTGGGTACTAATTCCTTATCAAGGGAAAATGCAGAAAAAACCGCAGTTATGATACTTGATAAAATCAAGGGGCTTCTGGGTACAGAATATAAGGCTGTAAAGCTTATAATTTTAGGACCTTCTACTGCGGCGGTGGCAAAGGTCAATAATAAATACCGTTTCAGAATGATTATAAAATGTAAAAATAATGCCGAGTTCAGAAAAATGCTGAGAGCGGCTATAGATATTAAAACTGTAAACGATGTTGCAATTACGGTGGATATTAACCCCGAAACAGTAATTTAGTTTGAATAAAATTCCTCGCAGCACCGTTTTTCGCTCTGGGCAGTACTTTTGTACGGCACCGCTCACTTCAAAACGGCACTGCGAAAAATTTTCTTTCAAACTGTTCTTAGGTTTTGCCGCAGAAAGGAATAGTCAGAATTATGGCAATAAGAAATATTGTAAAAATCGGTGATGATGTTCTTAGAAAAATTTGCAGAACTCAGCTCACCTTCGATGAAAAATTAGCAACCTTACTTGACGATATGGCTGAAACCATGTATAAGGCAGAGGGAGTGGGACTTGCCGCACCTCAGGTGGGTCTTTTAAGAAGAATTTGCATAGTTGATGTTGGTGACGGTCTTATTGAGCTTATAAATCCTGTGATAGTCGAAAAAAGTGGCTCGCAGGTTGGTAGCGAGGGTTGTCTTTCTGTGCCTGACCGTTACGATGAGGTTGAGCGCCCAATGACCGTTACGGTTCGTGCGCAGGACAGAAACGGTAACAATATTGTAGTTACAGGTGATGGACTTAAAGCAAGGGCATTCTGTCACGAAATAGACCATCTTGACGGTGTACTTTATATAGATAGGGTAAAGAAATGAAAATAGTATTTATGGGAACTCCCGACTATGCGGTAAAAACTCTTGAGGCTGTTGTAGGTGCGGGACACGAGGTTGTTGCAGTTTTTGCTCAGCCTGATAAGCCTGTCGGCAGAAAGCATATTTTAACAGCTCCGCCTGTTAAGGTTTGTGCAGAAAATTTGGGTATTCCTGTTTTTCAGCCTCAGACATTAAGAGATGAAGAAACTGTAGAATTAATTAAAGGCTTTGAGCCGGATGTAATTGTTGTAGTAGCGTACGGTAAAATTTTGAAAGAAAATGTACTTTCAATACCTAAATATGGCTGTGTTAACGGTCATGCCTCACTCTTACCAAAATATAGAGGCTCTGCTCCAATACAGTGGTCTATCATTAACGGAGAAAAAGTCACAGGTATTACAACTATGCTTATGGATAAGGGCATAGATACAGGCGATATTTTAGAGACTGTAGAGGTAGAAATCGGAAGTGAAGAAACTGCCGAGGAATTATTCGAGCGTTTGTCTACGGTTAGCGCCGAGCTTATGGTATCAACCCTTAGTAAATTAGAAAAGGGCGAAATAATACCAAAAAAACAAAACGATGATGAAGCTACCTATGCACCTATTATTAAAAAAGAAATGGCGTTTATAGATTTTAAGGCTAAATCCGCTAAGGAAATCTGCAATGCAGTAAGAGGCTACTATTCATGGCCCTGTGCTTACTTTTTTTTAAACGGTAAGCGTATTAAGGTTATTAAGGCAGCTGTTGGTGAAAAATCAGGAAAGGTTGTAGGCTCTGTTGCTAACAGCACCGATAGCTTTTCGGTTGTTTGTGCTGACGGTGTTTCAGTAGATTTATTGGAAATTCAACCCGAAGGCTCAAAGCCGATGACTGCAAAGCAGTTTTTAAACGGTAACAAAATTGAAATGGGTACTGTAATAGAGGATACAAATGGCTAACCCGAGAAAAACGGCGGTGTCGGCGCTTACTAAAATTGAAAAGGACAACGCCTATTCAAATATAACCCTTAAAAGCTTTTTGAATAATGCGGAGCTTACAAAAGAGGATATTTCGTTTGTTTCTGCCTTGGTTTACGGTGTGCTTGACCGCGGGATAACTCTTGACTATGTGTTATCCCGTTTTATGAAAACTCCGCTTAAAAAAACAGCGCCTTTTACCCTTAATGTTCTCAGAACTGCGCTTTATCAGATAATGTTTATGGATAAAATCCCCGAAAGCGCCGCAGTTAATGAGGCTGTTAAGATTATTAAAAAATCAAAGGAAAGCCGAAATGCAGGCTTTGTAAATGCGGTGCTTAGAGCGGCTTTAAGAGAGGAAACACTTTTGCCCGAGAGTGATAGCGCAAACGAGCTTAGTATTAGGTTTTCCTGTCCTTTATGGATTGTAGAAAGCTTCCTGAAGGACTACGGTCTTGATACTACAAAAGCTCTTTTGAATGAGAGCCTTAAAGCAGCTCCCACAACACTTAGAGTAAATACAACTAAGATTGACACAGAAAAGCTTAAAAAAGATTTGGAAGCAGTGGGTATTAAGTCAGTAGAATATAGTATAGAGAATTCCCTTTGTTTAGAAAAGGGAACTGATATTGCAAAAAACGAGTTATATAAAAAAGGCTTTTTTCACGTTCAGGATTTAGCATCGCAGACAGCCATTTCCGTTTTAGCGCCCCAAAAGGGTGAACGTGTGCTTGATATATGCGCTTCACCGGGCGGAAAAAGCTTTACAATGGCAGAATATATGGAAAACAGCGGCGAAATTGTCGCCTGCGACCTTTATGAACAAAGGGTTGGTCTTATAACCGACGGTGCCAAACGGCTTGGACTTGATATTATAAAAGCTACCGTAAATGATGCTACTGTTTATAATGAAGCCTTAGGTAAATTTGACTGTATTCTTTGCGATGTGCCCTGTTCAGGTTTAGGTGTTATCCGCCGTAAGCCTGATATTAAATATAAGCCTCAAAGCGACTTTAAGGAGCTTGAGGATATACAGCACAAAATTCTTACAACGGCTGTAAAATACTTGAAACCGAACGGCAGAATTCTTTATTCAACCTGCACCCTAAGGCGTGCAGAAAATGAAAATCTTGTAATTCGCTTCCAAAAGGAGTATAATAGCTTTCGTATAGTGTGCGAAAATACACTTATGCCGCATATTCATAATACAGACGGGTTTTATTATGCGTTGCTTCAGGATGAGCTTATGGAAGTATAAAAGGGGGAAGGCCTTTTTTGGCTAAGACCGATATTAAATCTATGAACGAGGCTGAAATTTCGGCGCTGCTTGCCGACCTAGGCCAGCCAAGGTTCAGAGCGGCACAGCTTTTTAAATGGCTGCAGTCAGGGGTAAATGACTTTGACGATATGACTAATATCCCTAAAGACCTACGTGAAAAGCTAAAGAGTAGCTGTTATATAGCCGACGTTACTATAGAACGAAGACTTGAATCGAAAATAGACGGAACAGTGAAATATCTGTTTAAGCTCTATGACGGAGAGTATATAGAATCAGTGCTTATGAAGTATGAACACGGATATACCATCTGTATCTCCACTCAGGTAGGTTGCCGAATGGGTTGTAGTTTCTGCGCTTCGGGAATGGGAGGCTTAAAGAGAGACCTTACCGCTTCGGAAATGCTTTCTCAGGTAATGGCGGCAGCTAAAGACAACGGCATACGGGTTTCCAATATTGTTATGATGGGAATGGGAGAGCCACTGGACAATTTTAAGAATTCTATAAAATTCTTAGAGCTGGTTTCAGATGAAAAAGGTCTGGGAATCGGTCTTCGCCATATTTCGCTCTCAACCTCAGGGGTGGTAAGCGGAATAGAAAAGCTTAAAGAATATAATCTGCCCATAACACTTTCAATTTCACTGCATGCACCTAATGACGAGATAAGAAATTCCATTATGAAGGTCAACAGGAAATGGAATATAGATGCACTGCTTAATGCCTGCAAGGAATATCAAAAGGTAACCACAAGGCGGATTTCTTTTGAATATGCCCTTATAGAGGGTGTAAATGACAGCGAAAGGTGTGCTGACGAGTTAGCAAAAATACTTAAAGGTATTATGTGCCATGTAAATCTTATACCTGCTAACCCGGTAAAGGAAAACACCTTTAAAAAGCCAGACAGAAATAAAATATTAAAATTCAGAAAGCTACTTGAAAACAGAGGAATAAACGCTACTGTGAGGCGGACTCTCGGTGCGGATATTGAAGCCTCTTGCGGACAGCTAAGAAGCAGAGCAAAGGAGGGAGATATCAGTGAAAATATACGGTAAGACCGATATAGGTCTCAGGCGTAGCTCCAATCAGGACGCTTTAAGCAAAGGTGTGTTAGGGGATGGAGCGGTTTTTGGTGTTATTTGTGACGGCATGGGCGGTGCAAATGCAGGCAATGTTGCCAGTGAAACCGCATGTAAAATCATATCCGAATATATTAAGCAGTCCTACCGTATAGGAATGGATAGCGTTGATATTGAGAAAATGCTCAAAAACGCTATCAGCAGCGCTAATATGGAAATTTATGATATGTCCTTAAAAAATAATGAACTTAAGGGGATGGGTACAACAACAGTTGTAGCTATTGTTAGAGATAATACTGCGGTTATAGCCCATGTAGGTGATAGCCGTGCCTATATTGCAAGTGAGGATCTAAAGCTTGTTACCCGTGACCACTCGGTAGTTCAAAGCCTTATTGAAAGCGGTAAGATAACCCCCGAGGATGCGAAGGTGCATCCCAGAAAGAATGTTATAACCAGAGCTTTGGGCACAGAGGAGAATGTGGTTGTTGACAGCAGTGAAATACCTTTATTAGAAAATGATATTTTACTGCTTTGCACAGACGGTCTCAGCGGATATGCAGAGGAAGCTGATATTTTTGAAACTTTGAAAGGTGAAGCTTCAAAAATCCCTGACGAACTGATAAATCTTGCCCTCGCAGGTGGCGGCGGCGATAATATTACAGTAGTAACGATTACAAATCGTTAGAAAGGAATATTACTATGGATAGATTTGTAGGAAAACGACTTGACGGCAGATATGAAATAAGAGAAATTATCGGCGTAGGTGGTATGGCGGTTGTTTACAAGGCACACGACAATCAGGAAAACCGCACTGTTGCTATTAAAATTCTTAAAGAAGAGTTTATCTCAAACGAAGAATTTCTCCGCCGTTTCAAAAATGAGTCTAAGGCTATTGCAATGCTTTCACACCCTAATATAGTTAAGGTTTATGATGTAAGCTTCGGCGACCTTATTCAATATATTGTAATGGAGTATATTGAGGGTATTACTTTAAAAGAGTTTATCGAACAGGAGGGCAGTCTTCGTTGGAAAGACGCTGTTCACTTTACCGTTCAAATACTTAAAGGTCTTCAGCACGCACACGATAAGGGTATCGTTCACAGAGATGTTAAGCCCCAAAATATAATGGTGCTTTCTGACGGTACAATTAAGGTTACCGATTTCGGTATTGCGCGTTTTGCTCGCAGTGACCAACGCACTATTACTGACAAGGCAATCGGCTCTGTTCATTATATCAGCCCAGAACAGGCAAGAGGCGAAAAAACCGATGAAAAGGCTGATATTTATTCTGTAGGTGTTATGCTTTATGAAATGCTTACAGGTAAGCTTCCTTTTCAGGCGGAGAGCGCAGTATCTGTTGCTATTATGCAGCTTCAGCGAGACCCCCAGCTTCCTACCGAAATAAACGGTTCTATTCCATTGGGTCTTGAGCAGATAACTATGCACGCTATGCAGAAAACTCCTGAGAGACGTTATCAGTCCTCTGCGGAAATGCTCAGTGATTTAAGTCAGTTTGTAAGGGATCCTGCCATTACCTTTGAATACCCTTATTTTGTGGATAACTCACCCACTAAGTTTGTTGGCGGTGTAGGAGCTGCAGAAGTAATCGACATTGATGTAGAAGAAGAGCTTGAGGCTAAGGAAAAGAATAATATTATACCTATTCTTGCAGGTATTGCTGTAACCTTGGTTATTGCTTTGATTATTTTGGCTGTAATATTCATTCCTAAGCTCTTCTCTGATACAGGTGATGAGATTGAGTGCCCGAATTTCGTTAATAAGACTATTGAAGAAATCAAGAAAAATACCGAATATATAGAGAATTTCGATTTTGAGGAAGAATGGGAAGAAAACGCTGACTTTGCTTACGGTATAGTCTACGAACAGTCCGAGGCAGCAGGTCAGATGCTCAAAAAGGATGCAAAAATAACACTTTATATCAGTATGGGTCCGGTTACCAAAAAGGTTCCCGATGTTTACGGGAAGACTGAATCTGCCGCTGTTTCCGAGCTTAAATCTAACGGGTTTACCACCGTTATTACAGAAATCCCAAGTGAGGATGTAGAAGCGGGTCTTGTTGTTAAGACTAAGCCTCAGCGTACCGAGGTTGTAGCTGAAAAGGCAACCATAACCATTTATGTAAGCTCAGGTAAGCCTACTAAAGATGTAAGCGTTCCCGACCTTATAGGTCTTACTAAAGAGGCTGCTGAAAAACAGCTTAAGGATGACGGTTTGGTAGCAGAGTTTCAGGATGCGGAAATTTCTCTCGAAGATAAGTATTATCCTATCGGTTATGTTGTAAAGCAGGAGCCTGCAACAGGCTCATCACAGGTGCCTGAGGGTACCACCGTTAAAGCTTATGTTTGCACAGGCTATAAATACAGCGTTAAAATTGATTTGCCATCGGATTTCAAATCAAAGAATTACTATGTTTCTTTATGGGAAAACGGCCAGGCTATTAAAACAAGTAATAAAATAGACTCAAGTGAGCTTTCGGTATATACCTTTAAGGATTTAGTTACAAAGGAAAATTCTTTAGAGCTTACGGTTAAGATTTCGGCTGACGGTAAGGAAGAGCACGACCTTTATGATGTTATTGTAGACTGTAAGACAGGTCGTGTTAAAATCGATTATGAATATTCATATCCCACCAAGGACGATGAACAGGGTGATAGTAGCTCAAACGAATCTACAACAACGGGCACTGAAGAAGAAAGCAACTAAGCTTATGCAAAAGGGTATTATTATAAAAGCATTGTCGGGCTTTTACTATGTAGCCTCAGGCAGTGTGACCTATGAATGTAAAGCAAGGGGAAGCTTCCGCAAAAGCGGAGTTTCCCCTTTGGTTGGTGATTATGTAGAATTTGAAATGGTTGGCGAGGGGAAAGGCATAGTTGATAAAATTATGCCGAGAAAAAACTTTGTTGCCCGTCCGCCTGTGGCTAATATTGATAAGCTTTTTATTGTTTCTTCATATACTTCGCCTTTACCAAACACATTTATAATTGATAAAATGACTGTTATTGCTGAGCATAACGGTATAGAACCTATTATTGTTTTCAATAAATCTGATATGGGTGATTTTTCAGAGCTTTGTTCGGTTTATGAAAAGGCAGGCTTTAAAACCTATGCCGTGTCGGCAAAAAGCGGATTTGGATATGAAGCATTGAAAGAAGAGCTAAAGGGATCGGTCAGCGCCTTTACAGGCAATTCAGGCGTAGGAAAGTCAAGCCTTTTAAACCTTATTTTAGGTGAGGACAGAATATCTACAGGTGAGGTAAGTGAAAAGCTGGGTAGAGGACGGCACACCACAAGGCATACCGAGTTATATGAGCTATCGTTTGGCGGGTTTGTGGCAGATACACCGGGTTTTTCTTCATTAGAGCTTGACAGCGGTGATTATGCTCTAAAGGAAAACTTAAGCCATAACTTTAGGGATTTTGAGCCTTTTTTAGATAGCTGTAGGTTTACATCTTGCACACATACAAAAGAAAATGGGTGCGGTGTTTTAAAGGCGGTTAAAGACGGCGAAATCGCGCTTAGCCGACATAGGTCCTACATTGAATTATTTGATGAAATGAAGACTTTGAAGCCTTGGGAGGCTAAAAAAAACAAGAAAAACTAATTTTGTAACATTTTCGCATTTTCCTTATATACTGTTAGTGAGGGTCAGAAAGGTCTGTTACACCTGTGTTTAGGAGGCTGCAAAATGCGAAAACCTTGTAATATTAATAAAGGATTACTAGCCCTTACATTTGCTTTGGGATTGCTTATAAGCTGTTTTTGCCCTCCTAAATTTTTAGTGGCTGTGCTGGCTATCTGGGTTATAATACTTGGAATATCCAACTGTAAATTTTAACGGAGGCGATGGTTTATGAAAGTAGTTTTAGTTAAAAGCCCCAAGCTTTTAGGCGGAATTCTCAGAATGATTTTTGGAATTAAAAAGCAGAATATTTAAAGTAAAATACATAAACCCCTTGTGAATTAATCACAAGGGGTTTGCAATATTTATTTTATACTTATTTCATCGCTATCTCCACATAGCCAATCCATTGAAACATTTAATGCCTTTGATAGTATTCGAAGTTCTGCATCACATACATGACGCTGATTTTTTTCAATCCTTGATATTATTAAAGCGGTCATATCCATACCCATAAATTGAATTTTGCGTGCCAATTCTTCTTGGGTGATGGGAGGCTTTTGCAAAGCTCTCCCAAGGCGAACACGGTCAGCACAAATGTTGCCTTTAATTAGAAACAAACTTTTTGCCATATTATACACCCTTTTTATATCTTGCTTAGATTTTAAATATCTTCATTATTGATTTTAACCCAATTTCTGATATAATAGTTAATAGAGCGGATAATAAATATCCAAATTAGATAATTAGGGTGATTTTTTATGAAAGAAAAAAGAAATATGTAGAAATGACGATAACTGTGTTAAAAGATACTGAAGAGCATCTTAAAGAAATGGCGGAATTAACGCATTCCTCGGTGGGGCACATGGTGGATAGAATGGCAATGAACTGGGCGGTTGAGGAACCGTCACTTGCTGCATATTTAATATTAGAGGATTTGCTAACACATACTGTTAATTTAGATTGGAACAAAACAAATCAGGCTCTTGCTATTGTTATAGCAACAATCAAAAAAAGTGTTGAAGATAATGATCCTCAAATGCTCAAAAATTTAGTTCGTGAGCTTGATGAAATTTTAAATCCGATTAATAAAAAATATTTGAGTTGATAAACTTTGATTGTTTGCAATAATATTAAGACAGGAGATGTTCTGTACTCTGCAAAATTTTAAGGTTTTTTAGCGAAGAAATAGAAGGTAATAAGTAAAAATCCCAAGAACTTAAAGTCCTTAGGATTTTGGCTGGGGTGGCAGGATTTGAACCTACGCATGCAGCAGTCAAAGTGCTGTGTCTTACCGCTTGACGACACCCCATCGTTTTATTAAGTTTGATTATTTTAAAGGCTTTGGACGATTTATCGCCAAAGCCTTTTTATGTGGGGTGGAAGATGGGACTCGAACCCACGGTCTCCAGTGCCACAAACTGGCGCTTTAACCAACTAAGCTACATCCACCATAAAGTGCCCATTCTGCTATAGCAAAACACTAAATGTTATTATACCACAATTACCTGTTTTGTCAACAAAAAAATTCAAATCAGAGCAAAAAATCTTCGGGGCGGTAGTTATCGCTTATTTTAAGCTTCTGTGGTTCACGTTTTAAGGGGTCGTATTTATATTTTCGGCAGCTGTCTTTAGCGTCGGTCACACCTTTTTTTCTGCAAAGCACTTCATTTGAAAATTCCGAGCAGATACCGTGCACACAGTATTCACAGTGTGGCTCAAGCTTTTTATTGAAATGTTTATTCGACATTTTTATCACCAAAGATAGTATACCATTTTTATATCATATCTTCAAGTATTTTACCTGTATATTTTTTAGTGCCCAGTGAAATTAAAAAAATTATACTCATTGAGAGCATCGAGATGCTAAGTGCGGGAGTTGAATAAAGAGCGCTGAATAAAAAATTGTGATTACTGGAAAAGGTGGGCAGCGCTATATCGGTAACCTTTAATAACAAAGTAGTAATGGCGGCGCTTAGAGCGCCGTGAAGTAACCGAAACAGTGTAAAGAAAATAAGGTTTGGTTTAATGCTTTTAGCTGCCGCTATTACCTGACACCATATACAGATACCGCTAAAGCCTAAAAGAAAAGAAATCAGTAATGTATTGTCTGTGTATGTAATGCCGTTTGTCACCTCGGTTATATATAAAAGATATTTTAAAAAGGGCAGTTGTGCCGAAAATTTAGCTAAATAAGCATTGATAGCCGAAAACAGTATAACAAAGGCACAGATATTAAAGACGGCAGATGCTGCCTCCGAGGCGGAGAGCACAAAATTATCAGCAGGTGATATGCGTTTTTTCGGTTTTTGGGGTGCAGTTTTGGCAGGAGCTTTGAAAAATCGGCTTATAAAACATAATACGAGCGATGCGAAAAGGTGGCTTACAAGCAAAACATAGCCCACCTCTTTGCTGCCTATAATACTCACCCCCACAGCGCTGATTATAAAAGCAGGTCCTGCATTTATGCAGTAATTAAGCATAACAGTGCCTTGGCTTTCAGTGAGCTTGCCCTGCTTTACGTATTCATCAATAAGTTTTGCGCCTACGGGGAAACCGCCTATAAACGAAAGCGTCATAATAGAAAATTGCTCAGCACTGATGCCGAAAACCGCATTAGTAAGAGGTGAAATAGGTTGAAGCTTTTCGATCATACCCGACTTCATTATAAATAAAACGCACACTGTAAAGGGATAGAGTGATGGAATTATTACCCTTCCGCAGATAAGTATGCCGTTGATAGCGCCCTCTTTGCAGACAGTGGGATTTATAATTATTAATATTACAAGCGTTATAATAAAAATTACCGAAAACAAATAAATAAGCTTTTTATAAACTCTCATTACTGTCACCCTTAAAAATATATGCGCCAAATAATTGTATTCATTATTATAAATATCTTTTCATAAAATTAATGGGGGTGTAAATGTGGCTAAAAAGCTTAAAATAGAAAAGTCAAAGCAGACGGCTAAATGGGATATATTAGGCAAGGAAGAAGCATTTTTGGATGCCGCAATGCTTAAAGGTCCGCATACCGAAATATTTGGGAACAGTCGTATAAATGTTGACGGTGTTTTAGGTGTAGTAGAGTATAAGGATACTTATGTGAAGCTGAGGCTATCGAGAGGCACCCTTATTCTTTGTGGAAGCGGTTTTGATATTATGTTTTTTGAAAACAGGGTAATTACGGTAAAGGGTAAAATTTCTTCGGTGGAATTTTGTATGTAGGTGATTGGGTGCTTTGGATTTATAGATTTTTACGGGGATATTTAAAAATTACGGTTAGGGGTGAATGCTCCGAAAGGGTACTTAATTTATGTGCTGCAAACAGAATTTCACTCTGGAATTCAAGAATAATCAAAAACGGGATAGAAACCTGCCTTTTCATAGGGGATTTTCGTCTTTTAAGAGAAATTATCCGCGGCAGTAAATTGAGGGTACATATACTGAAAAAAGCAGGATTGCCCATTAAACTATCCAAAAATAGAAAAAGAGTAGGGATTTTTGTGGGGGTTATACTGCTTTTTGTGTTCCTTAAATTTATGTCAGGGTATATTTGGATAATAGATGTTGAGGGTAACCGACAGGTAAATGAAAACGATATAATAGAAGCCTGCCGAAAAATAGGTATAAAAGAGGGGATAAGTGCAGACAGCGTTGACCCTAAGATACAAAGAGAGCAACTCTTATTAGAACTGGACTCACTCGCTTGGGCATCTCTTAATGTAGAAGGGTCGAGACTTACGGTTAATGTAAGCGAAATAAAGGGGAAGGGCAAGGAAGAAGATTGCCCGACAAATCTAAAGGCTAAGGCAGACGGAATAATTAAAAAGATAAATGTAACATCAGGTAATTGCCTTGTAAAAACAGGTGATACTGTAAAAAAAGGAGACATTCTGGTTTCAGGAGTAATAGAAGCCTCCGACGGTACAAAATTCGTAAAATCTGCAGGCAGCATAACTGCCGTCACTACTGATAGTATTACGGCAGAGGGAAAATATAGAGAAGTTAAGCAGTATGAAACGGGGGGAACAAAATGCAAAAGCGTGCTTGAATTTTTCACATATAAAATCCCTTTGTTTTTGGGTGGCGAAACCTCAAAATACAATTCGGTTACAAAAGTAAAGCAGTTCGAACTTTTCGGGCAGAGTCTTCCCATAAGGCTTTATAAAAAGGAATTTAGATTTATAAGGGAGGAAACGGTGGAGTTAAGCAAAGAGGAGTTAACAGAAAAACTCAGAGAGGAAATATCCCTAAAGCTTAAAGATGAGGGGGCTGAATATGAAATTGTTTCAGAGGAGATTAAGGATACGGAAAAAGGACTTAAAATTATAGCTCTTGCAAAGCGTGAGACGGATATAACAACACCTGAAGCCATGCTTATAGCCGAAGCAGATTGAATTTTAGTTGCAACATATCGTCAAAAAGACGAAACATTTGTCTTTAAATTGTGACTTTATCCAAAAAAAATGATGTCTCTTGACTTTTCTGTAAAGTTAAGGTATTATAGTTTTATAATCGTCATGTAATACCGTTTTGGAGTCTTAATGAGGAATACTTTTGTCGAAAATTACGAAAATATATCAGAAAACGATATAATTGCCCGTATAAACAGTGGCGATTATGAACTTTTGCAGGTTATAATAGAACGGTATTATCCGTTGATATGTAGCTGTGTTCGCAAATATTGTCCCTATGCATACAGTGAGGATGCTTTTCAGGAAGCTACATTGGCGCTTTATTCAGCAGTAAAAGGTTTTGACCCGTCTAAATCTTCTTTTTCAACCTTTGCTACACTGTGTATAAAGCGTTCAGTTATTGCGGTTATGAAAAACAGCAAGCGAAAAAAAAGCATACCGGACGAGCTGTTATCTCCAATAGAGGATTGTGAAATTATAGATAGTAACAGTCCTGAAAAGATATTTTTTGACCGTGAGGATTATAAAAATCTGGCCGACATTATAAAGCTGGAATTGTCACATCTGGAATATGAGGTATTACAGTGTTATCTTGCTGGCGAAAAATATTCGGATATAGCTAAGAAACTGAGTATATCTGAAAAATCGGTAAATAATGCGCTCACAAGAATCAGAAAAAAATTAAAAAGGTAAATAGCGGCTTTGCCGCTTAATATATGCCCATGTAGCTTAAAGCAGAGCGTTGAAAACAAAGATGTCGGTGCGATTCCGTCCGGGGCTAAAAAACAAACCAAGAGAGGTAAAAAATCATGTTTGAAGACAAGACATTAGTTTGCAAAGACTGCGGCGAGGAATTCGTATTCTCTGCAAGAGAGCAGGAGTTTTACGAGTCCAAAGGCTTTGTAAACGAACCGCAGCGCTGTAAGCCCTGCCGTGACAAGCGTAAAAACGCTGGCAGAGCTCCAAGAGAGATGCACGAAGCTGTATGCGCTGCATGCGGAGGTGTAGCTACTGTTCCCTTCGTACCCCGCGATGACCGTCCGGTATATTGCAGCGAGTGCTTTGCTAAGATGAAAGAGCAGGAAACTGCTGAGGCTGCTGAATAAGTCTGAATTTAACCGCCTTTTTTGAGAAAGGCGGTTTTTTATATAGATTTTTGCTATAAATAATGTTACAATTATTCATACTCTTGTAATAATATTATTATATTATTAAGATATACATAGATAAAAGGCGAGTGAATAAGTATGCAATATAAAATTCTTATTGTTGATGATGATGAAAATATATGCGAGCTGTTACGTCTTTACCTTGAAAAGGACGGTTTCCTGACGGTTGTTGCTAATGATGGTGAGCAGGCGGTAAAATACGCCCAACAGCACAACCCCGATTTGATACTTCTTGATATTATGCTACCATTGCTTGACGGTTGGCAGGTATGCCGTGAGATTCGCAAAACAAGTGATACGCCTATTATAATGCTTACTGCTAAGGGAGAGACCTTTGATAAAATATTGGGTCTTGAATTGGGTGCCGACGATTATGTAAGCAAGCCCTTTGACACCAAAGAGGTAATTGCGAGAATAAAAGCTGTGCTTCGCAGAAGTAACGATAATGACAAGCAAAATCAGGTAAGCGAGGTAAGGTATGATAAGCTTAAAATAAACCTTACCAATTATGAGCTTGTTGTTAACGGTGTGAGAATCGATACTCCCCCAAAAGAGTTGGAGCTGATATATCATCTTGCAAGCAATCCTAACAGAGTTTATACCCGCGACCAGCTTCTTGATGAGGTTTGGGGCTTTGATTACTATGGTGACTCAAGAACCGTAGATGTTCACGTAAAAAGGCTTAGGGAAAAGCTTGAAAATGTATCCGACGAATGGTCTTTAAAGACAGTTTGGGGCGTTGGCTATAAATTTGAAATAACCAAAATCTGAGGTTAGGCTATGAAGCTCAAGCTTTTTAAGAAATATTTTTTCACCACATTCATTATTATAGCTGTGTCATTGTCAGCAATGTTGATGATACTTTCGGTGGTGCTGAACAGCCATATTGCAAAATCCAAGCAGGAAACCCTCAGCAAAGCCTGTGAAGAAGTGTGCGATTATATTGAGACTGCAGTAAAAAAGGACGGTAGTGTGGGAAAAACCGAAATATTTCAGGTATTTAATTCTGTTGCGGATATAGCTGATGCGGATGTATTTGCTACAGATACAGACGGTAATATTATTATTTGCGGCTGCGAACCTGAAAGTGAAAACGAAAGCTGTCTGCATTCGGGAGTTAAGCTTGCATCAAAGCATATAAGTGAATGGTATAATGCACATCCCCTTAAGCTCGACACACTGGATATTTATGATAATGCATACTATGTAACTGCGGCTCCGTTAAACAACAGCAACGGTGAGCGTTACGGAACGGTATTTGCCGCAGCGCCGATTTTGGTAGTGCATGAGCTGTTATCCACCATTACAAGAATTTTTTTGGCTTCTGCCATAGTGCCGGTAGTAATTATGCTAATAGCAATTTACATTATGACATATAGGCTTACTAAACCATTAAAGCTTATGTCTGAGGCTTCACGTGCTATGGCTAAGGGTGATTTTTCAAAAAGAATACCTGTTATGAGCGATGACGAAATAGGTGAGCTTTCGGTATCCTTTAATATGATGACTAATTCCTTAGCTCAACTTGAGGGTATGCGTAAAAGCTTTGTTGCAAATGTGTCTCACGAGCTTAAAACTCCTATGACTACCATAGGCGGTTTTATTGATGGTATACTTGATGGTACCATAGAGCCTGAAAAACAGAACTATTATCTGGAAATTGTATCTAATGAAGTGAAGAGACTTTCACGTCTTGTACAGTCAATGCTGAGTATGTCAAGGCTTGAATCGGGCGAATTTGCGTTAAAACCCGAGCTTTTTGATTTGAGCGGGCTTTTATGCTCTATAGTTATCAGTCAGGAGCAAAGGATAGAGCAGAAGAATTTAAATATTACGGGACTTGACGGTCTTCAGAATATATCGGTAAATGCAGACCGTGACCTTTTACATCAGGCTATATATAACCTTGTAGATAATGCAATAAAATTTTCAGAAGACGGCGGTAATATAAGCTTTGAACTAAAAACAGAAAACAAAAAAACTGTCCTTACAGTTATAAATACCGGCAAAGGTATTCCCGAAAAGGAGTTACCGTATGTTTTTGAAAGATTTTATAAGGTGGATAAATCCCGTTCAGCAAGCAAAAATAGCACGGGATTAGGGCTTTATATAGTTAAAACTATTATTACCGCACACGGCGGTACGGTAACGGCTTTTAGCAAAGAAAATGAATTTACCGCTTTTAAAGTGGTGTTACCATAATTATCACCAATGAACGGAGCAAAACATAATGAATGATTTTTTAAATGAAAACGAAGCGAATACATTTGAAGATGCGACTGAAAACACACAGGAAATTCTGCAAGAAACTGCTCAAGAAATAGATACCAAAGCTGAAAAGACAATCGAGCGCAGTCTTAAAGCAGAGGTAAATACCGAACAAAAAAACGAAGAAACGGCAAAAGAGCCTGTTTTTGATGAAAAATATGAATCGGTTTATAATCCTGTAAATTATTCGCCTGTAGAGCCTATTGCTGATTATAGACCGATGAATAAGGGCCTTAAAGTGTTTGCTTTTATTATGGCAGCGGTAGTTCTGCTTACAGGCAGCTGTGTTGCGGGCTATTATATAGGTAAAAACAATATGGGTAAAATCGGAAATACAGCAAGGCCTGATGTTGATTTAGCAACACGACCTACTGATACAGACGAAATGACCTCGGCGCAAGTTTATGAAGAGGTAAACAAGTCTATAGTAGGAATTCTCACCTATAATGCAGCAGGTGACGGCGGAAATGCCAGCGGTATCATTTATTCAAAGGACGGTTATATCGTCACAAATGATCATATTTATGACGAAATAGCTTCACCCAAATTTAAGATATATACCAGCGAAGGCAAGGAATATGAAGCCGAATATATTGCCGGCGACAAGATAAGTGACCTTGCCGTATTAAAGGTTAAGGGTGCTGAGTTTGAGCCTGCTGTTTTCGGTGATTCAGATGAAATATTTGCCGGTCAGAATGTTGTAGCAATCGGTAGACCCAACGGCGCTGAAAATGAATCTACAATTACAAACGGTATTGTTTCTTCTGTAAATGAGCGTGTGCAGAATGCCACTAATTATTCTGCAAGACTGATTCAGACTAACTGCGCTATAAACCCAGGTAATTCGGGAGGCGCCCTTGTGGATATGTACGGTCAGGTAGTGGGAGTTACTGCTTCAAAGCTTGCGGGAACGGTTTATGATAATGTAGGCTATGCTATTCCTACTACCGTTATGAAAAGAATTGTTGACGAGCTTATTGCAAAGGGCAAGGTTGTAAGCCGTGCAAAGCTGGGTATCACTTATTCTGCAATCAATTCAGCATTGGCTGAAATAAACGGCTATAAACACACGGGCTTACTTATAGCATCAGTAGCAGAGGATAGCGGTCTTTACGGCAAAGCTGAGAAGGGTGACTTTATAACCCATATAAACGGTACTGAAGTAACACGTGATGATATTGTTTTAGATATAATTGAAAAATGCTCCGCAGGGGATACTATAAGTGTTACAATAATTGACAGTCTTGGTGTTGAAAAGACGGTTGAGGCAGTATTAAAGGCTAATATAGGTGAATCAAGCTATACCGATAAGGCTATCGAAAAAGACAAAGAAGAGAGCTCAGGCGGTACTTTTGATTTCCCGTTTGGTGAATAAAAAAATAGCCGAGCCCATTGGCTCGGCTTAAATTTAAAACAGGGTTTTATTTATATCGTTGTCGTGAATAATAGTAATATATTTTATTGCTGATGCTTCTATCATCATACTGCAGGGACTACGGTGAAGCTTCAATACTATATAATTTGCTCCAACCTCAAATAAAACACCCATTCTTGTTTCGAGACAGTTTCCTAAAAGCGATTCTACCTTAACAAGCTTACCAATATGGTTTTTCAGATAACCTTGGAAAAACATCGAATTTTCAATACAACTTGGTGCTTTTGTTAAGGTGTCCTTTTTAGTCATTCGGTTTCGTGGCTCTATCACACAGGAAAGACCTTCTGTTTTAACAGGAAATGAGCTGTTGTCGTTTTCTAAAAAGCTTTCATAAACAGCCAAATCTTTTTCACTTGCGATATGTTTATGATAAGGATTTTGCATTTATAACACTCCTAATATTTTATTCAATATATTATATGTACTTGCCCTTATTAAGGTACAGAAAGGAAAGTAATCATGAAAAAAACAGGTTTTACTCCACACATAGATGCTTCTTATGATGCTTTTGCCGAGACGGTGCTTATGCCGGGTGACCCAAAGCGTTCAGAATTTATAGCTAAAAACTTTTTGAGCGAAGCTGTACTTGTAAATGATGTGCGAGGTGTTAAGGGCTATACAGGAATTTACAAGGGAGTTCCCGTATCGGTTATGGCTAGTGGGATGGGTATGCCGTCAATGGCTATATATTCTTATGAGCTTTTCAATTTTTTCGAAGTGGAAAAAATAATAAGAGTAGGCTCTGCCGGGGCCTATAAAAGTCAAGTTAATTTAAGGGATATTATAATAGCACAGGGCGCATGTACAGATTCAAATTTTGCAAATCATTTAAAACTGATGGGTAATTTTGCTCCTATAGCGGATTTTGCACTTCTTAAAAAAAGTGTAGAAAAGGCAGAAGAAAGGGGACTTTCTTACCATGTGGGAAATGTGCTATCCACCGATGTTTTTTACAGTGATACGAAGGCTCAGCTTGAAAGCTGGGGCAAGGTTGGTATTCTTGCGGTAGAAATGGAGGCGGCCACCCTTTATACCAATGCCGTATTAAGCGGAAAATCGGCTTTGGCTATTTGTACAATTTCGGATTCACTTGTAACGGGCGAAGCCTTACCACCGGAGGAGCGCGAAAATTCTTTTTGCGATATGATAAAATTAGCATTGGAAACAGCAATTTGAAATTAAAGCATATACTAAACGAAAAACACCCAAGGGATCTCCCTTGGGTGTTTTAGTATTCAAGAACAGCTATTGCCACTCTCAAAATTTAGATAATTACTGAAGCTCAACAGTTGCGCCAACCTCAGAAAGCTTGTTCTTGATTTCTTCAGCTTCATCCTTGCTTACGGCCTCTTTAAGAGTCTTAGGAGCGCCGTCTACAAGAGCTTTAGCCTCTGCAAGACCAAGACCGGTGATCTCACGAACAACCTTAATAACCTTAATCTTTTCAGCGCCAGCTTCTTTGAGAACAACATCGAACTCAGTCTTCTCTTCAACTGCTGCTGCTGCGCCTGCTGCAGGTGCTGCTACTGCTACTGCAGCTGCCGCAGATACGCCAAACTCCTCTTCTACTGCTTTAACGAGCTCTGAAAGCTCAAGAACGGTAAGAGTTTTTAACTCTTCAATCATAGCTGTAATTTTCTCTGATGCCATTTTAATTTCCTCCATAATTTTTTGTTTTAAAAGTTTAGTTTTTAATTAGTTATTCTTCTGCTGCAGAACCGTCTTTATCAACGATAGCCTGTACGGCACGGGCGAAAGCCGCGATGGGTGCCTGGAAAGCTCCCAAAACTGTGGCAAGGAGAACATCCTTGGAAGGCAGTTTTGCGAGAGAGTCGATAGTTGCAACATCTACAACCTTACCGTCAAGGAAACCTGACTTAACCTTAAAGTTTTCGTGAGACTCTGCGAATTTGCAGAGAATTCTTGCAGCTGCGGTATAGTCCTCATTAGAAAGGGCGATTGCAGTAGTTCCTTCAAGAACAGATTTGATATCTGCAAGGTCGGTTCCTTCAATAGCACGGGTTAAAATAGTGTTCTTTACTACAAAGTAGTCAACACCTGCTTCACGTAGCTCCTTACGGAGAACGGTATCATCAGCAACATTTATACCCTTGTAATCAACGATAACACCTGTAATTGCTGCGGAAAGCTTTTCGGATAAAGTTGCAACCTGCTGTTGCTTTTTCTCTAAAGCTAATGCATTTGGCAATGTGATTCACCTCCGAAAAAACAATAAATGCTTGCTCCAAGACATAAGGAACAAGCATAAAAATAACAAAATTTTAAATGTTAAGTTTAAGCACGTACCTCGGCAGGCGATAAACTTACGGCAATATGCCACCTACTGTCTTTGGATCGTAACAATGGGATTATACACTAAGATATAAAAAATGTCAAGGTTTTTTCAAAAAATATTTTATCTCATTGACAACTAAAATGCACGGTGCTATAATGTAAAACCGAAATTGAGCCTGTACTATTCGGCTTTTGCCGACCTAATTTGAAAACGACTCAATATTTTCCTTAGGAGATGTTTAGCTTGAATATATTACTTTCAGTGTCTGTTGCCCTTTTAGCAGGACTTATTATGACAAGGTTGTTTAAACCTTTAAGACTGCCGTCTGTCACAGCATATTTAATAGCAGGTGTACTTATAGGACCTTATTGCATAGGTGCATTCGGCTTTAACGGTATAGGTTTTAATTCGGCAGATGCTGTAGCAAAGCTTTCGCTTGTTTCCAAAGTGGCATTGGGCTTTATTGCATTTTCTATTGGTAACGAGTTCAGACTTTTTGAGCTTAAAAAGACCGGTAAACAGGCTTTTGTAATAGGTGTTATTCAAGCACTTGGCGCTACATTGTTTGTTGATTTAGCATTATGGGGTATTCACCTTTATATGCCTGATAAATTCACTCTTTCACAAGCACTTACCCTAGGTGCTATCGCAACCGCTACTGCACCGGCGGCAACACTGATGGTTGTACGACAGTACAAAGCACACGGTCCGTTAACAAAGCTATTGCTTCCAATAGTTGCTCTTGATGATGCGGTGGGTCTTATTGTTTTCGCTGTATCCTTCGGTATTGCCAAAACCCTTGTAAGCGGTACTGTAGATATAGTTTCAATTATAATTAACCCCATAATTGAAATTGTTTGCTCGCTCATATTGGGAGCAGTTATGGGTTGGGTTTTAACTCAGCTTGAAAAACTGTTTAATTCCAATACCAACCGTCTGAATTTAACAATAGCGGCAGTTTTCCTTACAGCGTCAATTTCTATGCTTGATTTCAATGTTGGAAATGTTCACATACAGTTTTCTTCATTACTTACCTGCATGATGTTGGGAACAGTTTTCTGCAATATTTGCCCCCTGTCAGAAGACCTTATGGGTGCGGCTGATAAATGGACCTCTCCTTTGTTTGCGCTGTTCTTTGTTATAAGCGGCGCCGAGTTGGAGCTTAGCGTATTCAAAAGTCTTTCGATCGTGCTTATCGGTGTGGTTTATATAATTACAAGATGTATCGGTAAGTATGTAGGTACATATATAAGCGCTAAAATGACTAAGTGCGATCCGAAAATTCGTAAGTATTTAGGTATAACCCTTTTTCCGCAGGCAGGGGTGGCATTGGGAATGTGTGCCACTGCAATGCAGCTTGGAAATGAGGGTTCACTTATAAGAAATATTACCCTGTTTGCAGTTTTGGTATATGAGCTGTTCGGCCCCTTATTCACCCGTATGGCACTTACCGCAGCAGGCGAAATCAAGCCTATACCACACGAGGTTAAAAACCGCCGTCAGACAAAGCTTGACGCTGTAAAAAAATAAATAGTATAGAAATTCAAACTCTCTATGACTAAGGCTAGTTATAGGGAGTTTTGCTATTCTTGGAAATTTAATTATTCTTATAATGGGTAATGAATGTAGTGCATAATAAATTTTTTTTGAATTTTATTATGCCTAAGCCAATATCATTATAAATGTTTACTTGAATATGTTTTTTAAATTTATCTTCACTCTACCCTAAGCAAGGGGGGCTAAGCGAAAATTTTATATAGTGCGTAAACATTAATATATACCTACATATAGTGGTTTATAAATCTCAAAACGCAAGACGAAAAAAATGACGAAAAATCTTTAAAAAAACACTTGATTTTCCGCAACTAATGTGTTATTATACGTGAGTACGCTGTGAAAATGCGTTCAGTATGACAGTTTCGAGTTCTGTCACACTAACATGCTTTGATGCGGGAGGTGGCCCGTCTTGAACGGGGAAATTTCCGCGGAGTATGTCCGATTTTAAACCGGGCGAAAGAATTAGGAGTGTGTAAGGAGACTTGCGAGCCTTACATACAACGGCAAAGCGATTTGCCGTCCGGAATTGACTGCGACCCCAGCCAGTACCGGTTTTATAATGTGCTGTAATGAAAAACGCGGCACGTTGTAAGTTTTGCCCGCCAACTATTTAAGGAGGCGAAATTCACATGGCAGTGAAAGAAAAAATCCGCATCAGAATTAAGGGTTACGACCATGCACTTGTAGACCAGTCCGCTGAAAAGATAGTGGAAACCGCTAAACGTACAGGCGCACGTGTTTCGGGACCGGTACCGCTCCCGACCGAGAAAGAGATCGTAACAATTCTTCGTGCTGTTCACAAGTATAAGGACAGCCGTGAGCAGTTCGAGATGAGGACCCACAAAAGGCTTATTGACGTAATCAGACCTTCCAACAAAACTGTTGAAGCTCTGACAGGTCTTGAGCTTCCCGCCGGTGTTGAGATCGAAATTAAGCTTTAATATATATTAAGGTGTTACCGATTCGGCACGGACAGGTCACGTTGGCAGCAGCCAACCAATAACCAATAGGAGGAAAAAACAATGCAAAAAGGTATCGTTGGCAAGAAGCTAGGTATGACTCAGCTTTTTGACGCAAACGGAAACGTGGTTCCGGTTACTGTTATTGAAGCAGGTCCCTGTGTTATTGCACAGAAGAAAACAACCGAGAACGACGGTTATGAAGCAATTCAGGTAGGCTACGGCGACCTTAAGGCTTCTAAGGTTAACAAACCTATGAAAGGTCACTTTGCAAAAGGTGATGTTGCTCCGAAGAAGGTTCTTCGTGAGTTCCGCCTTGACGATATGAGCGCTATGAATGTTGGCGACATTATCAAGGCTGATGTTTTTGCTGAAGGCGACTCTGTAGATGTAAGAGGTACTTCAAAGGGTAAGGGCTATGCCGGCACAATCAAGCGCTGGAACTTTGGCCGCCTTAAGGAGTCTCACGGTACAGGCCCTGTTCACCGTCACGGTGGATCACTTGGTGCTTGCTCCAGTCCGTCAAGAGTTTTCAAAGGCAAGAAAATGGCAGGACATCTCGGTAATGAACGTGTAACCGTTCAGAACCTGAGTGTAGTTAAGGTAGACGCAGAAAAGAATCTTATCGCTGTTAAGGGCGCCGTTCCCGGTCCCAAGGGCGGAATCGTGGTTCTTTTCGATAGCGTTAAGGCTTAAGGGAAGGAGTGTTTTGAATTATGCCTAATATAGCAGTACTCGATATGGCAGGCAAGAATGTGGGCGAAATCACATTAAGCGATGCTATTTTCGGAATTACTCCCAACGCAGTTGTTATGCATATGGCAGTTGTTAACTACCTTGCTAATCAGCGTCAGGGAACACAATCCACTCTGACTCGTACCGAAGTTTCCGGCGGCGGTAAAAAGCCTTGGAGACAGAAGGGAACAGGTCACGCAAGACAGGGCTCTACAAGAGCTCCTCAGTGGAGACATGGCGGTATTGTTCACGCACCTAAGCCGAGAGATTATTCTTACGCTCTCAATAAGAAGGTTAGAAGACTGGCATTAAAGTCTGCTTTGTCTGATAAGGTTCTTACAGGCAACCTCATCGTTCTTGATGAATTAAAGCTTGAAGCTTACAAGACAAAGGTTGTCGCTGATTGCTTAAAGGCTATCGGCGCCGGCAAGAAGACTCTCATCGTTCTTGAGAACAATGATGCTTTTGCTGTTAAGAGCATTGCAAACATTGCAGGTGCTTCGTCTGCTCAGGTCAACACAATTAACACCTATGATATTATCAATGCTGATACTTTGGTAATTGTTAAGGGTGCAGTAGCAAAGCTTGAGGAGGTATATGCATAATGAAAGCCGCACAGGATATCATTATTGCTCCGGTTATTACCGAAAAGAGCATGTCAGGCATTGCTGACAAGAAATACACCTTTAAGGTAGCTCGTGATGCTAATAAGATCGAAATCGCAACCGCAGTTGAAAAGCTTTTCAAGGTAAAGGTTGCTAAGGTTAACACCATCAGCGTTCGCGGTCAGGAAAAGCGTATGGGTCGTTATAGCGGTTATACCGCTTCGTGGAAAAAGGCAATCGTTACTCTTGAAAACGATTCCAAGCCCATCGAATTCTTTGACGGTCTTATCTAATTGACCGAGCTTGGAAATTGTTACAATTAATATCAGTTTTTTCGGCGACAGGTGCGGCGAAAAAACACCCTGTAAGCGAAAAATGTGTTAAGCATTTTTAAAGAGCACAGGTAAGATATTAGAGGGGACAAAGTGCAGTCAAAATCGTAGATTTCGCGAGCGGAGTCCCATCTAAAGAGTGTAGCGACATTTCCGGTGATGTATGAAGTCGCAAAGGCGGCTTCGCTAAGCCAAAATAGGAGAGTGAAATTAAAATGGCTATTAAGCATTATAAGCCGACTACCAACGGCCGCCGTAATATGACCACTATGGATTATTCCGGTCTTTCTAAGGTAGCCCCTGAAAGAAGTCTGCTTACAGCTATTAAGAAAAATGCCGGTAGAAACAGCTACGGCAGAATCACCGTTCGCCACAGAGGCGGCGGTAACCGCAGAAAGTACAGAATTATCGATTTCAAGAGAGAGCGTTTCGGTATCTCCGCTACTGTTCTTACTCTTGAATACGATCCCAACCGTTCCGCATTTATCGCACTCGTTCAGTATGAGGATGGTGAGAAGCGTTATATTATTGCTCCTCAGGAGCTTAAGGTTGGAGATACAATTGTTAGCGGTCCTGACGCTGATATTAAACCGGGTAATGCATTACCCCTCGTTAATATCCCCGTAGGTACTTTTGTTCACAATGTAGAGCTTCACCCCGGAAAGGGTGCTCAGCTTGCTCGTTCAGCAGGTAACACTGCTCAGCTTATGGCTAAGGAAAATGGAATGGCACTTCTTCGTCTGCCTTCAGGCGAGCTTCGCAACGTACCTGTTAACTGCATGGCTACTGTTGGTGTTGTTTCTAATCCGGAGCATGCAAACGTTAACTACGGTAAAGCAGGACGTAAGCGTCACATGGGTTGGAGACCTACCGTTCGCGGTTCTGTAATGAACCCCTGCGATCACCCCCATGGTGGTGGTGAAGGTAAGTCACCCATCGGCCGTCCCGGACCTGTTACCCCTTGGGGTAAACCTACTCTGGGTTACAAGACCCGTCAGAAGAATAAGGCTAGCGATAAGTATATCGTAAAACGCCGTAAGTAAGTCGACGAAAGGAGATCTAATCATGGGAAGAAGCATTAAAAAGGGCCCTTATGTGCAACCTGTGTTGCTCAAAAGAGTCAAGGAAATGAATGAAGCCGGCGAAAAGCGTGTTTTAAAGACATGGAGCCGTTCATCAACCATATTCCCCGATTTCGTCGGACACACTTTTGCAGTTCATGACGGTCGTAAGCACGTTCCGGTTTATGTAACTGAGGATATGGTTGGTCACAAGCTCGGTGAGTTTGCACCGACAAGAACATTCAAAGGCCACGCAGGTTCTAAGACCAGCGGTAAGTAAGCGGCTGAAAGGAGAGTAAACAATGGAAGCAAGAGCAATACTTAAATATGCTCGTATTTCACCCCGTAAGGTGAAGATTGTTATGGATTTAATCCGCAATCAGGATGCTGACAAGGCTATGGCTATACTCAAATTTACTCCCAAGTCCGCTTGTGAGTATTTAGAGAAGCTTTTAGCATCAGCTATGGCGAATGCAGAAAACAATCACAATATGGATGTTTCTCGTCTTTACGTTGCTGAGTGCTTTGTTTGTCCCGGACCCACTCTTAAGAGAATCCGTCCAAAGGATCACGGCAGAGCTCACCGCATCTTAAAGAGAACAAGCCATATGACAATCGTTCTTAAAGAACGTGAAGCTTAAAAGGAGGTTAAGTTATGGGCCAGAAGGTTAATCCCCACGGTATGCGTGTGGGTATAATTAAAAACTGGGACTCACGTTGGTTTGCCAATGACAGCACTTTCGGCGATACATTGGTTGAGGACTACAACCTCCGTAAATACCTGAAGAAAGCACTTTTCACTGCAGGTATTGCAAAAATCGAAATCGAACGTGATGATAAGCGTGTAAGACTCCACATTCACTGTGCAAAGCCCGGTATGGTAATCGGTCGTAACGGTGCTGAAATCGAAAAGCTCCGTGCAACCTGCCAGAATATGCTTGGCAAGCCTGTTGTAATCAACATTGTTGAGATCAAGAGTCCTGACACCAACGCTCAGCTTGTTGCTGAGAACATCGCTATTCAGCTTGAAAAGCGTATCTCTTTCCGCCGCGCTATGAAGCTTGCTATAGGCAGAGCAATGCGTCTTGGCGTTAAGGGTATCAAAACTCAGGTTTCAGGTCGTCTCGGCGGCGCTGAAATCGCAAGAAGCGAACAGTATCACGAAGGTACTATCCCGCTCCAGACACTCCGTGCTGACATTGACTACGGTTTTGCTGAGGCTGACACAACCTACGGTAAGATCGGTGTTAAGGTATGGATCTACAGAGGCGAGGTTCTAAGTGATAACCGTAAGCGTAAAAAGGAAGGAGGAACCCGCTAATGTTAATGCCTAAGCGTGTTAAATACCGCAGAGTGCACAGAGGTCGTATGACCGGTAAGGCTCTTAGAGGTAATACTGTAACTCACGGTGATTATGGTCTTCAGGCTTTAGAACCTGCGTGGATCACCTCTAACCAGATAGAAGCTGCCCGTATTGCTATGACCCGTTATATCAAGCGTGGCGGTAAAGTATGGATCAAGATTTTCCCCGATAAGCCCATTACTGAAAAGCCGGCTGAAACCCGAATGGGTTCAGGTAAAGGTTCACCCGAATATTGGGTAGCCGTTGTTAAGCCCGGCCGTGTAATGTTTGAAATCGGTGGTGTTAGCGAGGAGTTAGCTCAGGAAGCTATGCGTCTCGCAGCTAACAAGCTTCCTATTAAGTGTAAGTTTGTAAGCAAACAGGAAATGGGTGGTGAGCAGTAATGAATGTAAAGGAAATCAGAGAACTTAATTTAACAGAACTCAATGATAAGCTTGCAAAGCTTAAGGAAGAATTATTCAATCTGCGTTTCCAACTCGCCATTAATCAGCTCGAAAACCCCATGCGTATTGTTGCTGTCAAGAAAGATATCGCTCGCATTAAGACAATTATTCGCGAGACTGAAATCAAAGACAGCCAGAATGCTTAAATTATGGGAGGTAGCTGAAGATGAGTGAAAGAAACCTTCGTAAAACAAGAGTGGGTAAGGTTGTAAGTGATAAGATGGATAAAACCGTTGTTGTTGCTATTGAGGACAACGTAAAGCACCCCCTCTATAAGAAGATCATCAAAAACACTATCAGACTTAAGGCTCATGACGAGAACAACAGCTGTGGCATTGGTGACAGAGTTCAAATCATGGAAACAAGACCGCTCTCCAAAGACAAACGTTGGCGTGTGGTTGAGATTATTGAAAAGGCTAAGTAGTCTACAAGGAGGAAAACACTGTGATACAACAACAGAGTTACCTCAAGGTTGCCGACAATACCGGTGCAAAAGAAATTATGTGCATCCGTGTTCTTGGAGGCTCCAGAAGGAGGTATGCCAACATTGGCGACGTAATCGTAGCTTCTGTTAAAAAGGCCGCTCCCGGCGGTACTGTTAAGAAGGGCGATGTTGTTAAGGCCGTTGTAGTTCGTTCTGCTAAGGGTCTTCGTCGTAGTGACGGCACATACATCAGATTTGACGAAAATGCGGCTGTTATCATCCGTGAGGACAAAAACCCCCGCGGCACCCGTATTTTTGGACCTGTAGCCCGTGAGCTTCGTGAGAAGGATTATACTAAGATCCTGTCTCTTGCTCCGGAAGTACTTTAATGGGAGGTAGAAACAGTTATGAATAAGCTTCACATTAAAACAGGTGATACTGTTATGCTCCTGACAGGAGATAAAAAGGACCGCAAGAAGACCGGTAAGGTTCTTGAGGTTAGCCCCGAAGAGGGCAAGGTAATCGTTGAGGGCATCAATAAAGTTAAGAAGCACGTTAAGCCCCGCAAGGCAGGCGATCCTTCAGGCATTATTGAGACCGAGAGCGCAATCTACGCCTCAAAGGTTCAGGTAGTATGCCCCAAGTGCAATAAGCCCACCAGAGTAGGCACTAAGATCTATGAAGATGGCAAAAAAGACCGCTGCTGTAAGAAGTGCGGAGAGACTTTTTAAGAGTAGGAGGAACTGACAATGTCAAATTTAGCTAACGAATATAAAGCTTCCATTGCACCTGCACTGATGAAGAAATTCGGCTATAAGAGCGTTATGCAGATCCCCAAGCTCGATAAGGTCGTTATCAACGTAGGTGCCGGCGAGGCAAAAGACAATTCTAAGGTTATTGATGCTATAATCAATGACTTAGGTAAAATCACCGGTCAGAAGGCTGTTCCTTGTAAAGCTAAAAAGTCGGTTGCGAACTTTAAGCTTCGTGAAGGAATGCCCATCGGTGCTAAGGTTACACTCAGAGGCGAGCGTATGTATGAATTCGTTGAGAGACTTTTCAACGCAGCTCTCCCCCGAGTAAGAGACTTCAGAGGTATTAATCCAAATGCTTTTGACGGCCGCGGCAACTATGCTATGGGCGTTAAGGAGCAGCTTATATTCCCTGAAATCGAATATGAGAAGATTGACAAGGTTCGTGGTATGGATATTATCTTCGTTACCACAGCCAACACGGATGAAGAAGCCCGTGAGTTATTAACACTTTTGGGCGCTCCGTTTGCGAAGTAAGGAGAAGGTATTATGGCTAAAACTGCTATGAAAGTAAAACAGGCAAGACCTGCCAAGTTTTCTACAAGAGAGTATAACAGATGTAAGATCTGCGGCCGTCCCCACGCTTATCTTCGCAAATACGGCATCTGCCGTATATGCTTCAGAGAGCTCGCTTACAAGGGCGAGATCCCCGGAGTAAAGAAGGCTAGCTGGTAAGGCGCAGAGTGTTACACTAAGGAGGTTTACGGTATGCAAATCACCGATACAATAGCTGATATGCTTACACGAATTCGTAACGCATCTTCAGCAAAACATGATTCGGTAGATGTTCCCGCATCCAAGGTTAAGAAAGCAATCGCTCAGATTCTTCTTGATGAGGGATACATCAGCAGCTTCACCGTCGAGGATGACGGTAAGCAGGGCATAATTCATATTACTTTGAAGTATGGCCAGAACAAATCGCAGATCATCACCGGTATTCGCAGAATATCAAAGCCCGGTCTGCGTATCTACACCAATGTAGAGGATATGCCTAAGGTTATGAAGGGCCTTGGCATCGCAATCCTTTCCACCTCTAAAGGCATTATGACTGACAAAGACGCTCGCAAAGCCAATGTTGGCGGCGAAGTCTTGGCTTTCGTTTGGTAAGGAGGTAGTTTAGGATGTCAAGAATAGGAAAGAAACCTATCACAATTCCTGCAGGTGTTGATGTTAAGATCAACGGTTCCGAGGTTACAGTAAAGGGTCCTAAGGGTGAATTAAAGAATACCTTTAATGCTGATATGAATATCGCTGTTGAAGGCAACGAAATCATCGTTACCCGTCCTACTGACAATAAGGAACACCGTTCACTTCACGGTCTTACACGTACTCTCATCGCTAATATGGTTGAGGGTGTTACCAATGGCTTCTCTAAGGAGCTTGAGGTTAACGGTGTAGGTTACCGTGTACAGAAGCAGGGTAAAAATCTTGTAATGAACCTTGGTTATTCTCACCAGGTTATTATGGAAGAGATCCCCGGCATTACAATTGAAGCTCCCACTCCTAACAAGATTGTTATCAGTGGTGCAGATAAGCAAAAGGTTGGCCAATTTGCAGCAGAAGTTCGCGAGAAGCGTCCCCCCGAGCCTTATAAGGGCAAAGGTATTAAGTACGCTGACGAGCATATCCGCCGTAAAGAGGGTAAAGCAGCCAAGGGTGCTAAGAAATAATAAAGGAGTGTATATAAAATGGTTAGTAAACCTAACAGCAATGCGGCAAGACTTAAGCGTCACCAGCGTGTTCGTGCTAAGATCAGCGGTACAGCAGCTTGCCCCAGACTTGATGTATTCCGCTCCAACAGCAACATTTACGCCCAGCTTATCGATGATGTAAACGGCGTTACTCTGGCTGCTGCCGCTTCTAATGAGAAGGATTTTGAAATCTCAGGTGGCAACTGTGAGGGTGCTCGCAAGGTTGGACAGTTAATTGCTAAGCGTGCCGCTGAAAAGGGCATCACCGAGGTTGTCTTTGACCGCGGCGGATACATTTATCACGGTCGTGTCAAGGAGCTTGCCGAAGGTGCTCGCGAGGGCGGCCTCAAGTTCTAAAAGGGAGGAATACTTTTGGCTACAAATATTGACGCATCAACATTAGATTTAAAAGAGCGTGTAGTTGCCATCAACCGTGTTTCTAAAACAGTTAAGGGCGGACGTATTATGAAGTTCTCCGCTTTGGTTGTTGTAGGTGACGGAAACGGTATCGTAGGTTACGGTATGGGTAAGGCTGGCGAAGTTCCGGACGCTATCCGTAAAGGTATCGAGGACGCTAAGAAAAATCTCATTAAGGTATCCTTAAAGGGTACAACAATTCCCCATGAAATTATTGGTGAATTCGGCGCAGGTCGAGTTCTCTTAAAGCCCGCTGCACCCGGTACAGGTGTTATCGCAGGCGGTGCAGTTCGTGCAGTTGTTGAGACTGTTGGTATTTCCGACATTCGTACAAAGGCTTTACGTTCAAACAATCCTTGCAATGTAGTACGTGCTACTGTAGCAGGTCTTGCAGCCCTTCGTAGCGCTGAAGAGGTTGCTGCTATTCGTGGCAAGTCTGTCAAGGAAATCGTAGGTTAAGGAGGAACAGATTAATGGCTACTAAAAAGACTACATGCCTTCAGGTAAAGCTCGTCAAGAGCACAATCTGTTCTAAAAAGGACCAAATCGCAACTGTTAATGCCTTAGGTCTTTTCAAGGTTGGCGACACTAAAATCCAGCCTGACAATGCTCAGACCAGAGGCAAGATCAACAAGGTAAGCCACCTCGTTGAGGTTACCGAAGTTAAGGCTTAATTACCTTAACTAAAAAAGTCACTATGTGGCGATACAGTTATATAACTGTGAATCAAGCAAGGAGGTGCGAACAATGAAAATGCATGAATTAGCTCCGGCTATAGGCTCAACTAAGGAGTCTAAGCGCATAGGCAGAGGCCACGGCTCAGGTCAGGGTAAAACCGCAGGCAAGGGTCACAAGGGTCAGCATGCCCGTGCAGGTCGCGGTATGAGACCCGGTTTTGAAGGCGGTCAGATGCCTTTACAAAGACGTGTTCCTAAGCGTGGCTTCAATAATATCTTTGCCGAGGAATGGTTAGCAATCAATGTGTCCGCTTTAGAAGTGTTCGAGGACGGTACCACAGTTGATGCTGCTGCTTTGGCAGAAAAAGGAATAATTAAGAAGAATCTTCCTGTTAAGGTTTTAGGCAACGGAAAGCTTACCAAGAAGCTCACAGTTAAGCTTAATGCTTACTCTGCTTCAGCTGCCGAGAAGATCAATGCTGCCGGCGGAAAGGCAGAGGTGATCTGATGTTTGAAACATTAAGAAACGCTTGGAAGATTAAGGAAATACGTAATAAAATCTTTTTTACGATTTTTATTATTCTTATTTTTCGTATAGGTGCAGTTATTCCTGTTCCCTATATCGATGTTGCTGTTTTAAAGTCTGCAACCGAATCGGGAGCAACCAATGAATTTTTTAGCTATCTGTCTATATTGACCGGCGGCGGACTTGAATATGGTGCTATCTTCGCTATGTCGGTTACTCCGTACATTAATGCTTCTATTATAGTACAGCTTCTCTGTGTAGCTATTCCGGCTCTTGAGAGACTTTCTAAGGAAGGTGAAGAGGGTCAGAAGAAGTTAGCTCAAATCACACGTTATGCTACCGTAATATTGGCACTCATTCAGGGTGTTGCATATTTCTTCTATCTGAAGAATGGTGGCGGTATGGTAGATACCTATCTCAGCGTTACAGGTACTGTTGCTACTATTTTTGCAGCATTTGTTATCGTGCTTGCTTTCACAGCAGGTTCCGCACTTGTTATGTGGTTGGGTGAGCGTATCGACGAAAAGGGTATCGGCAACGGTATTTCAATGTTGCTCTTCGCAGGTATTCTGTCTCGCGGTCCTCAGGCATTCCAAGCTCTTTGGGTATATATGACAGAATATAAGTACTATGTAGCAGTTATCGGTATAGTTATAGCATTCTTACTGATAATCGCTTTCGTCGTTTGGATGACAGCTGCTGAGCGCAGAATTCCTATTCAGTATGCTAAGCGTGTGGTAGGAAACAAGATGTACGGCGGTCAGAACACACATATGCCTATAAAGGTTAATATGTCAGGTGTTATGCCCATCATCTTCGCTTCTTCAATTCTTATGCTTCCCACTATGGTACTGAGCTTTATGAAGGTTCAGAATCCGCCCACTTCACTTTATAAGTTCCTGTCCCTTTTTAGTGTTCAGGGTGTTTTCTATGCGGTTATCTATTTCATTTTGATTATCGGTTTTGCTTACTTTTATGCAACAATTCAGTTTAATCCTATTGAAATGGCTAATAACCTGCGTAAAAACGGCGGTGCGATCCCCGGTATCAGACCAGGTAAGCCTACTTCTGATTTTATTTCCAAGATTTTGTCAAGAATAACTCTGATGGGAGCAATCTTCCTCAGTGCTATAGCAATTATCCCGATAATCATTGGTAACGTTGGTCAGATTAATATCTCTCTCGGCGGTACTTCGGTACTGATTATGGTTGGTGTTGCTCTTGATACTGTACGCAATCTTGAATCTCAAATGATGATGCGTCATTATAAGGGATTCCTTGATTGATAAAAGGAGTAAACAGATGAAGCTTATACTTTTGGGAGCGCCGGGTGCTGGAAAAGGCACTCAGGCAGAAGTTATTTCTGAAAAATATAATATCCCCACCATTTCCACCGGCAACATTATCCGTGCTGCACTTAAAAACGGAACGGAAATGGGACTTAAGGCTAAATCTTACATTGATGCGGGAAATCTTGTGCCCGATGATGTTGTAATAGGCATCATTAAGGAGCGCTTAGCCGAGAGTGACTGTAAAAACGGTTACATTCTCGACGGTTTCCCCCGCACAATTCCGCAGGCTGAAGCTCTTGATGAATTAGGCTTCGATATCGACGCTGCTCTTTCTATTGAAGTTGCAGATGAAGAAATCGTTAAGCGTATGTCAGGAAGAAGAGTTTGCGAAAAGTGCGGTGCAAGCTATCATACAGAGTATAAGAAGCCTGCGGTTGAGGGTAAATGTAATTTCTGTGACGGTGCACTTGTTATCCGTAAGGATGACGAGCCTGAGACTGTTAAAAACAGACTTAACGTTTATCACGAGCAGACCGAACCGCTAAAGGATTACTATAAATCCTGCGGAAAGCTTTTGTGCGTAGAGGGACAAGATAAAGTAGAAGATACTACCCGTCTTGTTCTGGCTGCATTGGAGATTTAGATATGATAGTGCTTAAAACCGGTCGTGAGCTTAAAATTATGAGAGAAGCTTGCAGGATATCGGCAGGAGCATTACAAACAGCAGGCAAGGCGGTGGAGCCGGGGGTTACCACGGCAGAAATTGATAAGCTGGCTGAGGATTATATCCGAAGCCAAGGCGGCGAGCCTAATTTCAAGAATTATGAGGGCTATCCCGCCACCGCCTGTATATCTATAAACAACGAAGTAATTCACGGCATACCGACTTCTAAGCGAGTGCTTAAAGAGGGCGATATAGTAAGTATCGACCTTGGCGCTAAGTTTGAAGGGTATCACGGTGATAATGCCGCCACTTTCGCTTGTGGGGATGTTTCACCCGAGGCGAAGCGGCTGATGGATACTACCAAGGAGAGCCTTTACGAGGGTATCGCTGCGGCAGTAGCAGGCGGCAGAATTGGTGATATCAGTCACGCTGTGCAGTCGTATGTTGAGGCAAGAGGGTACTCTGTTGTGCGACAGTTTGTCGGTCATGGCATTGGTACTTCCTTGCACGAAGCTCCGGAGGTTCCGAATTTTGGAACAGCCGGCAGGGGAATCCGATTAATGCCCGGTATGACCTTGGCTATAGAGCCTATGGTAAACGCAGGAAAGCCTGATGTTAAAATATTACCGGACGGTTGGACAGTTCTTACAAAGGACGGTTCTCTTTCTGCTCACTTCGAGCATACAGTCGTAATAACGGCTGACGGTCCTAAAATCATGACCTTGCTTTAAACCGAGGTGCAATATGATAGGACAGATAGTTTGCTCAAAGGCGGGGAGAGATAAAGGATATTTTTTGGTTGTGGTTGAGGAAGGCGACAGCTTTATTTCTGTCTGTGACGGAAAGGAACGCCCGTTAGAGCGACCAAAGCGCAAAAATCCCAAGCATTTATGCTTTACAAATACCGTTCTTTCTAATGAAAGCTTTAAAACTAATAAATCACTGCGAAAGTCTCTTGCTATTTACAGAGATTCAGTAGATAAAGGGAGGAACCAAAATGTCTAAAGAAGACATGATAGAGCTTGAAGGCGTCGTTGTTGAGGCTATGCCTAATGCAATGTTCAAGGTAGAAATTCAGGGCGGACATCAGATACTCGCTCATATTTCTGGTAAGCTTCGTATGAATTTTATACGAATCCTTCCCGGTGATAAGGTAACAGTTGAGATGTCACCGTATGACTTATCTAAGGGACGCATTACATGGCGTTCCAAGTAATGCAGATTGCTGCATTTGAAAAATTCAAGGAGGTATAATCCGAATGAAAGTCAGACCTTCTGTTAAAAAGATTTGCGAAAAATGCAAAATTATCAAGCGCAAGGGTAAAATCATGGTTATCTGTGAGAACCCCAAGCACAAACAGCGTCAGGGTTAATTGCGCGAGTTATAAAAATGGAGGTGCTTTGATTAATGGCACGTATTGCTGGTGTTGACCTTCCTAATGATAAGCGAGTTGAAATTGGACTCACTTACATCTTCGGAATCGGTCTTACTACATCTAAAAAAATCCTTGCTGATACCGGTATTAACCCCGATACCAGAGTTAAGGACTTAACTGAAGACGATATTTCAAAGTTGCGTGAGTATATCGACCACAACCTTCAGGTTGAGGGTGACCGTCGTCGTACCATAGCATTTGATATCAAAAGACTTATCGAAATCGGTAGCTATAGAGGCTTGCGTCATCGCAAGGGCCTTCCTGTAAGAGGACAGCGCTCAAAGACAAACGCACGTACTCGTAAGGGTCCCAAGAAGACCATAGCTAACAAGAAGAAATAAGTAGGAGGAAGATAATATGGCTACTGCTAAGAAGGCGACTGCTACACGTCGTCGCCGTGAAAAGAAAAATATTGAACGTGGCGCTGCCCATATCCAGTCTACCTTCAACAACACTATCGTAACTATCACCGATACACAGGGTAATGCTCTTTCATGGGCAAGTGCGGGTGAGTTAGGATTCAGAGGCTCAAGAAAATCTACTCCTTTCGCAGCACAGAGCGCAGCAGAAACCGCTGCTAAGGCTGCTATGGAGCACGGTTTAAAGACTGTTGAAGTATACGTAAAGGGACCCGGTGCCGGTCGTGAAGCTGCTATCCGTGCTTTACAGACAGCAGGACTTGAGGTTAGCATGATTAAAGATGTTACACCTATTCCTCACAACGGTTGCCGTCCTCCTAAGAGAAGACGCGTTTAATTAGTAAAAATTTTAAAAATTGCAGTTAAATTTGGAGGTGCAATAGATGGCAAGATATACCGGTGCAGTATGCAGACTTTGCCGCCGTGAGGGTAAAAAGCTTTTCCTTAAGGGCGAGCGCTGCTATTCTGAAAAGTGTTCTGTTGGTATCAGAGCTTATGCTCCCGGCCAGCACGGACAGGGTAGAAAGAAGTCATCTGAATACGGCTTGCAGCTTCGTGCTAAGCAGACCGCAAGACGTTTCTATGGCGTTCAGGAAAATCAGTTCCATCATTATTTTGAGATTGCTGAGAGAAAACCCGGCATTACAGGTGATAACCTGCTTAGAATTCTCGAAAGCCGTCTCGACAATGTAGTTTACAGAGTAGGCTTTGCTTCTTCTCGTGCAGAAGCAAGACAGCTTGTTGGCCACGGTCATTATGAAGTAAACGGTAAGCGTGTTGACATCGCTTCTTACCTTTTAAAGGCTGGCGATGTTGTATCCATCTGCGAAAAGGCACGTGGTCTTGATAAAATCAAGGCTGTTGTAGAGGCTAACTCTGCTCGTCCTGTTCCCCAGTGGATAGATGTTGACCGTGAAGCTCTTACCGCTAAGGTTATAGCTCTTCCCAACAGAGATCAAATTGATGTTCCTGTTGAAGATCAGCTTATCGTCGAGCTTTACTCTAAGTAATTTTAGGGTGTTCTTAAGCCTGCCGTACAAGGCTTGTTTATTAAAAATATTAATGTACGGAGAAACGGAGCTTTTAAATGATAGAAATTGAAAAGCCCAGAATTGATACCGTTGAGATGACTGCTGACGGCAAATATGGTAAATTCGTTATGGAACCCTTAGAGCGTGGTTATGCCACAACCTTGGGTAACAGTATGAGAAGAGTTCTTCTTTCTATACTTCCAGGTGTCGCAGTTACATCTGTTAAGATTGACGGCGTTGTGCATGAGTTTACTACTATCCCAGGTGTAAAAGAGGATGTTACTGAAATCATCCTTAACATCAAGGGTCTTATTGCAAAGCTTCATGCAGATACGGCAAAGAAAATCTATATCGAGGCTGAAGGTCCCTGTGTTGTTACCGCAGCTTCTATAAAGGCCGATTCAGAGGTTGAAATTCTTAATCCGGATATGTACATTGCTACCCTTTCTGCAGGTGCCACTCTTAATATGGAAATGACACTTGACAAGGGCAGAGGTTATGTTCCGGCTGATCAGAATAAGCCTTCTCAAAATATTATCGGTGTTATTCCGGTTGACTCTATTTATACGCCAGTGCTTAAGGCTAACTTCTCGGTTGATAATACCCGTGTTGGTAATGTTACCGATAAGGGAAAGCTTACTCTTGAGGTTTGGACCGACGGTTCTATTAAGGCTAACGAGGCAGTTTCTATGTCTGCTAAGGTTCTTATAGAACATTTCGAGCTTTTCCTTGACCTTGCAGAGGGTGTAAGTGAAGTTGAGAGCATTATGGCTGAAAAGACTGACAGCGAGAAGGAAAAGGTTCTCGATCTTACTATCGATGAGCTTGATCTTTCTGTTCGTAGCTTCAACTGCTTGAAGCGTGCAGGTATCAATACGGTTGAGGATCTCATCAACAAGTCCGAAGAGGATATGATGAAGGTGAGAAACCTGGGCCGCAAATCCTTGGAAGAGGTTATTGCTAAGCTTAATTCCTTTGGCTTTACCCTCAAAAAGGAAAACGATTAATTTATTTGATGCGCTAACGGTTTTGCCGTTTAGCCATCTGACTAAAATCACTGTTTAAGGAGTGAATAGAAATGCCAGGTACCCGTAAACTCGGAAGAACCAGCGAACACAGAACCGCTATGCTCAGAGCTATGGTTACTTTCCTTTTGGAAAACGGTAAAATTGAAACAACCGTTACCCGTGCTAAGGAAGTTAGAGCAATGACGGAGAAGTATATTACACTCGCTAAAAATAACACATTAAGCAATAAGCGTCAGGCATTAGCTTTCATTACTAAGGAAGACGTTGTAGCAAAGCTTTTCAATGAGATTGCTCCTAAGTATGCCGATGTAAACGGCGGTTACTGCCGCATCGTTAGAATAGGTCCCCGTCGCGGTGACGCTGCTGAGATGGCTATTATTGAGTTAATATAACTTCCTAAGGCGGCTGCTTTTGCGGCTTGCCACATTTAGTACTCACATTGGCACAGCACGCACGTGTGGAAGTAGGTGGGCGCTAATATAATCGCCAATCCAAAATTTATGTTCACAGTGCTGATAATGTGTGTACTAAAGCTAATTAAATCAAAAAGAGGCTGACTCACTTCCTAGTGAGTCAGCCCCTTTTCGTTTATCCAAATAGAAGCGATAATATTAGCTGCTATGTCGCTCATGCCGCGACTGTCACGCCCCTTCTTGTGTGGGCGAAAAGAAATAGCAGAAAGATTCGCCTTAGGGGGAGTTTCGATTCTCCACCTTGCAGTGTTGGTTGCAAAACACATAAAAATGCCTTTGGATTGGAAAATGTAAATATTTTCCAATCCAAAGGCAAGATAGCAAATATCAAAAATCTTAATTCCCAACACTGCACCCCCTAAACGACAAGGGCTAGGCCCTTGACCTGATTAAAGTATAGAAACATCACATATTTAAAAGCTGATTTATTTGATTTCAGGTTCGAGATTATTAAACTCATCAGTATTGAAAAATTCTGCAAGCGTAATACCTAAACCGTCACAGATTATTTTTATTGTAATAATTTTTGGGTTTTGACTTCTGCCGTATAAAATTGCTTTTAATGATGAAGGTGGTAGTGCACTAATAGTTGCTAACTTGTTAATGGTTATGTTTCTTTCGCCACATAATTTTAAAATTCTGTTTTTAATTGCTGTTAATGTATTCATATTTAAACACCTCATTTTTATAATTCTATTAATAGAATATAAAAAAACACTGGAAAAAATAGGCGTTGTGTGATACTATAGAGGCAATACATTGCCCACATAGGAGGAGAAATATGAAAACAGCAATAATAGGCTCAAGAAATTTAAAGGTTTTAGATTTAGAAAAATACTTAACTGATACCGTAACTGAAATAGTTTCGGGCGGCGCTAAGGGTATTGACAGCTGTGCCAAGGAATATGCTATAAAGAATAGAATAAAAATAACGGAGTTTCTTCCACAATATGAAAAATACGGCAGAATAGCTCCGTTAAAGAGGAATGATTTAATTATTGATTATTCAGATATGGTATTGGCTTTTTGGGACGGACAGTCAAGAGGTACAAAATATGTAATTGATAATTGCAAACGCAAAAATAAGCCAATAAAAATCTATATAACAAATAAAAGCCAAACAGATTAATTTTTATAGGCAACCATAATCCGTAGTAAAGCTTTTACAAATATAAAAAGCCGCAACGGATTTACCGTTGCGGAATGGCTAATTAAATTATATCATACACCTCAACAATACCGCTTTTGTGGTAGAGAGAGGGGGTTATAAGCAGAGAATAGCCTCTGCCTGGGTCGGCAGTCCATTCAACAGGCTTGTGTCGGGGTACTGCCGTAGCACCCAATAGCATCATAATGGCACCACCGTGCATTATAACACCTGCGCTTTCTTTCCCTTTTTCAAGCATATCAAGAACTATCTGATTAAGGCCGATGCACAGCCTTTTTATAAAGTCAGTATTGCTTTCGCCGTTTGGAGGAGCGGCGAGCTTTCCCGAAGCCCAGCTTAAAAAATCAGGGTGATTTTCAAGCTCTTCGGCGGTTTTGCCCTCAAAAGAACCGAAATCATATTCTTTTAAGTTTTCAACACCGATAATTTCTTTATCAGGGAAAAGCACAGCACCTGTCTGCTTGCAACGAAGCAGGGGACTCGAATAAAGATGCTCTATTTCAGGATATTCCATATTTTCCTTTAAGAGCCTTAATTCGTTTAATCCCTCTGGGGACAGAGGCATATCGGTCTTAGAGCCTATATACTGACCTAAAATATTGGCATCGGTAGCACCGTGCCTTATCAGGTGTATTTTTAAGGTTCTCATATTTCACACTCCAATAATTCTGTAATAATACTGTTGGATAATAGCATACCTTTATTTGTAAGTGATATATTATTTTCGGTTACATCTATAAGCTCGGCTTTTTGGAAAGTTCGGCATTTTTTCATGAATTCTTGTGGTAACTCAGTACCGAAAAGATATTTGAATTCTTGTGGTAAAATACCGCTTTTAAGTCTTAGCCGCAACATTATATACTCTTCTTTTCCGCCGCCCCTGCCGTCGGACAAGGGGGTATTTCCGTTTATAAAGCCCCTTAAATCTTTGGGGTAATAAAAACGTTCGCCACTAAGCATAGAATGAGCAGAAGGACCTATTCCTAAATATTCATTTCCCAGCCAGTATTTGAGATTGTGTCGGCTGGTTATCCCGCTTTTTGCGAAGTTTGAAATTTCATAATGCTCATAGCCGTATTTTTCAAAATAATCACACATTAAAAGATATTGCTCCGCTTCAATATCGTCGTCGGGCAGATTGAGTTTCTCTTTCTGGGCAAAAAAAGCGGTATTCTCCTCAATTTTCAGCATATAAGCCGAAATATGCTCAGGCGAAAGCGCTTTTATAAACTCCAAATCGTAGTTAAGGCTATCAATCGTAGAGTCGGGCAGTCCTATCATAATATCAAGGGATATATTATGAAAACCCATTTTGCGTGCCAAAGCTACCGTGTTTTCGGTGTCCTTCGCGGTGTGGGTTCTTCCCAACATTTTAAGCTTTTCATCGCTACCGCTTTGTGCTCCAATTGACAGGCGGTTCACACCGGCTTTTTTCGCATATTCCAAAAGGTTTTCGTTGCCCGAAGAAGGGTTAAGCTCTAAGGTTATTTCACTATCCTCACAAATCTCAAATGAACTGTTGATCTCTGACAATAAAGATATAAGTCTATGGGAAAGAAGAGAGGGTGTACCTCCGCCTAAATAAACAGTATCAATAGGGCGGCGGTTTAAAAATCCGCCGCCCCATTTGTGTATTTCTTTTATTAGTGAGTCTGTATAACTGTCCAAAAGCTCCTCTGTTGCAAAGGAGGAATAGAAGTCGCAGTATCTGCACTTCTTTTCGCAAAAAGGAATATGTAAATAAAGTCCTACGCTATTAGTCAAGTATCTCACCGATGCAGCTACCGGGAACGCAAGCGGCATTAGCTTCGTCAGTATCAATGTGCATTGCAAGAGCGTAGCTGTCGCTGACACGAGCTACAACATCGCCGAATACTAAAGCTCTGCCCTCGGTAGGGATTTTTACAGAAACTATTTGCTTGTCGGTAATACCGTATTTCTCTGCATCCGCAACTGTCATGTGGATATGACGCTTTGCAGCGATAACACCCTCAGTAATTTCGATTTCACCGGCGGGTCCTATAAGCTTGCAAGCACCTGTGCCCTTAATGTCACCCGATTCTCTGATAGGAGCGGTAACACCTATAGAACGAGCGTCTGTTAAAGAAAGCTCAACCTGAGTATCAGGACGTACGGGACCTAGGATAGAAGCCTTTAAAGAGCCTTTAGCGCCTACAACGGTAACCTTTTCTTCGCAAGCAAACTGACCGGGCTGTGAAAGGTCTTTTTTGTTGGTGAGCTCATAGCCTTCACCGAAAAGAATGTCAAGATCCTTACGTGATACATGCACGTGACGTGCGGAAATTTCAACTAAAACCTGCTTCTGCATTTTAAAAACTCCTTTGATTTATAAATCTTTATAATAATTGTACCATATTTTTACGGCTTTTCAAGTGCTAAACTTAAAAAAGGATGAATAATATTTTATGTGTTCATAGTTTGTTCAAAAAACAGTTGTGTTTTTTATTGAAATGTGGTATTATAAACATGTAAATGTAGAAAGCTGTCGAAAAACAGCGGTTAGGAGATATTATGAGAGCTGACGGAAAAAGGCTTAGAAGTACTGACCCTATGTATACTGTAGCGGCGCATATTATGAGTAAACGTGTAGACTCAATGAATATGATAACCATTGATATTCCTTATGACCCGATGCAGAATTATCTTAACGAAAAGCGGAAGCAGGGAATATCCCTTAGTCATATGTCCATTCTTGTTGCGGCTTATCTCAGAACCGCGGCAGAATACCCTGAGCTTAACCGTTTTATTGTTAACAGCAAGGCTTATGCCAGAAATGAATATGCCGTTGCAATGGTAGTTCTTAAGGGCGGCGAGACCGATAACGGCACAATGTCCAAAATGTATTTTAACAATACTGACACTATTTTCGAGGTACATAAAAAGATAGAGGAATATGTTGTAGCTAACCGTGAGACACCTGAGAAGAACGGTACAGAAAAGATAATTAAATTCCTTTTAAGCGTTCCTGGTCTTGTTAGATGGGGTGTTAGATTCTTTAAATTACTTGACAGGTACGGTTTGTTGCCTAAATTCGTTATTGATATGTCACCATTCCATAACAGTCTTGTAATATCAAATCTTATTTCTATCAGAACCAATCATATTTATCATCATTGCTATGAATTCGGCACTACCAGCCTGTTTATTACGATGGGTAATCTTCGTGAGGTGCCAAAGCGCAAATGTGGCGAAATTATTTTCGAGCGTTCAATTCCTTTAGGTGTTGTTATGGATGAGCGTATAGCTTCAGGCAGCTATTTTGCTATGGCGTTCAGAAAAATGAAAAAATATCTAAAAAACCCCGAGCTTTTGGAACTTCCGCCTGAGGTGGTTAAAAAGGATCCTGCCTTAAAATAAATTAAAAACCGCTTTTAAAGCGGTTTTTTGTCTTTATACAATTGACAAAACATAATTGATAGATTAAAATTAATAAGTAATAAACTTTTAGTTGTTAGGAGAGCAAATATGTCGCTTAAAATTTCACCGTCGGTACTGAGTGCAGATTTTTTAAGGTTAGAGGATGATATTGTTCGTCTGGAAGAGGCAGGAGTGGATATGCTTCATCTCGATGTTATGGACGGTATTTTTGTTCCTAATTTATCTTTTGGAGTACCGGTTATAAAGTCTATAAAAAAACATTCTACTGTACCGCTTGATGTGCATTTAATGATAGACAGGCCTCACAGATACATAAAGGAATTCGCATCAGTTGCCGATATTTTAGGCTTCCATTACGAGGCAGGTAGCCCTGTAGCAGAAACCTTACAACAGATAAGGGATTTAGGCTGTAAATCCTGCCTTACAATAAAACCCTGCACCGAGCCGGAGGAAATCTTTGAGTTTTTACCTCTTTGCGATATGGTGCTTGTAATGTCGGTTGAGCCTGGCTTTGGTGGACAAAGCTTTATGCCATCGGCACTTTCTAAGCTTTCTAAATTAAAGGCAGAATGTGAAAGACAGGGACTTGAGATTGAGCTTGAGGTTGACGGCGGCATAAATGCTGAAACTGCACCTTTGGCAGTAGAAGCAGGCGCTACCGTTTTGGTAGCAGGCAGCTATGTTTTTTCTGACCAAATGGAAGAAAGTGTAAGGCAGCTTAAGTCTCTCTAATTATAAAAAAGCTTTTCCGTATTTTTCAATAGCGCAGTTCAAAATTAAAGGTTTCCCATATTCCTTTGTGTATTCAATGTCAAGGAAGCTGTCACTTATTTTAAAGCAGAATTCTTGAAGCAAAAATAATCGCTCTTTGGGGTTACTGCAACTGACCATAAGCTGGTAACTGTTATCGGTTTTATAAAGGTGACTTCTTAGCCTTAGGGTGCTTTTATTTTTGTAAAGCTCAAAGATTCCCGCAGTAAGAGCCTCGCTGTCAGAAAACTCAAAGATACACTCTTTTTCGGGTGATGTTCTTTTGGGTAGCAGAGCAGTAAGTATAATTTCACAGCCAAAGCTTTTGCGGACCTTTATATTTGCGGAGATTTTGCAGCTTTTATGGAATAGTGAATTAGTTGTTATTATATCGCTTAAAAGCATATTAAGAGAGGCTTTTACTTTTGGAGACAGGCTGCAAAGTTTTTCGTATTCCCCAAAACAGGTTATAACCTCAGTGTGGGTGAGTGTGATTTTAATTTTGTTTTGTGCTACTATAGATACGGTCATAAATTAACACCTGATTAAGCATCGCCTTTTAAGGTAAAACTAACCTTAGAGGTGGTTGTTGTATGAAAAAAACCGAAAAAATGAGTTACGGTAAGCAGTTGTTTTTAAAATCTATGCTTTATACTGCTGCCGCAATAGCGCTCTTGGTTATTGGTTATTTTTCGGCTCAGTATTTTTTTACAAAATTTTAAAGGAGATTAATATGGACTACAGTTCACTTAAAAGCGGTACGGATATAAGAGGTGTGGCAAGCTCTCTTGGAGGTAAAGAGGTTAATCTTACCGATGAGGCGGTTTATGATATAGCTGCCGCTTTTGTGGTTTGGTATGTAAATAAGTATTCTAAAAGTCCCTCAGAACTTACATTTGCGGTAGGCCACGATTCACGCATTACGGGTGAGAATATTTCTGATAAGGTAAAGCAGGCATTTACAAATGCGGGTGTTACCGTGCTTGATTGCGGGCTTAGCTCAACCCCTGCTATGTTTATGGCTACCGTTGACCTTAAAACCGACGCTTCGGTGGAAATTACCGCAAGCCATCACCCATTTGACCGTAACGGTCTCAAGTTCTTTACTCCCGAGGGAGGTCTTGACAGCTCAGATTTATCTGAAATAGTTGAGCTTGCTAATAAAGGTGAGGAAATTATCTGCAACTGTGCCGGCGCGGTGATTGAGGTCAATTATATGTCGGTCTATGCCGCAAGACTTCGCCGTATGATTTGTGAGGCTGTGGGCAAAAGCGAAGCAGATAAGCCGCTTAGAGGCTACAAAATAGTAGTAGATGCCGGTAACGGTGTAGGTGGTTTTTATGCCTGTGAGGTTTTAGAAAAACTGGGTGCAGATATTAGCGGAAGCCGCTATTTAGAACCCGACGGTATGTTCCCCAACCATATACCAAACCCCGAAAATGCCGAGGCAATGGCAAGCATCTGCGAGGCTGTGCGTGAGGCAAAGGCGGATTTGGGATTAATATTTGATACCGACGTTGACCGTGCAGGCTGTGTTGATTCGGATGGTGAGGAAATCAACCGCAACCGCCTTATAGCTTTATCGGCTTACATAGCCGCATCTGGCAGAAAGGGAGCGGTAATAGTTACCGACTCTGTCACAAGTGACGGACTTAAAGAATTTATTGAAAAAAGTTTAGGCGGAATTCATTACCGTTACCGCAGAGGTTATAAAAATGTCATTAATAAGGCAATAGAGCTCAACAATGAGGGTAAGGACTGCCCTCTGGCTATTGAGACTTCGGGTCACGCTGCTTTAAAGGAAAACTATTTCCTTGATGATGGTGCTTATCTTGTGACTAAAATAGTGATCGAGTTAGCCAAGGGTACAGACTTAAATACTCTCCTAAAGCCACTTAAAATGCCTGCCGAGGAAAGGGAAGTTCGCTTTAATATTAAGGCAAAAGATTTTAAAACCTACGGTCTAGAAGTAATAAAAGCGCTTGAGGAATATGCTGCAACAATCCCGCAGTATAAGATTGCCGACGATAACCGTGAGGGTATACGTGTTTCCACCGAAAACGGATGGTTTTTATTGAGGCTCAGTGTTCATGATCCTGTTATGCCTATGAACTTTGAAAGTAATTCAGTGGGTGGGGTACAAAAGGATATTGATGCTTTAAAGGACTTTTTCTCTAAGTTTACTGAGCTTGATATTTCTGCACTTGATTAATTTTAAAATTTTCCCGAGCTTATGCTCGGGAATTTTTTATTCTTTTTCACAGTTTTCGCAACTACAACCGCAGCCTGAAATGTCACAGGGACGCGGAGGGAAGAAATCATCTGTGGGGAATTTAATTTTTCTGAACGCATCGCAGGGCTGATCGTTTGCAGAGTCGGTGCATGCCTTTTCAGGGATACAGAAATCATATACAGGAATAAGCATCTGTACATTGCGGATAAGTTGAACTATTGTGAATAAGCCTAAGGTGACAAAAACGGTAGGCTCGCCGCATTGCAGGTCGGTTACAACATTGCCGCCAATGCAATTGCAAACACATTCGGGTATGCAGCATACATTTTCATAACAGTCGCGAATTTCACCTATTCGAGCTGACAGAGGAACAGGATCTACTGCCTGAACAACACATTTTGGGCAGTTGTTTGATTTGCTTGTAGTATTGTGATTTGAGCATTCCTCACTAACTGCACTTGAAAATACCTTAACATTTCCTTCACTACCATAAAGAATAACACGCTTGCTGTAGGTGGTGATACCGTTTATGCAGGTGGCACGGTTTTTTGGTGAGGTGTAAATATCGAACCCCAAAAGGAAAAAGAATGTAAGGTCGCAAGAGAAGAAACCTTTGTTGAAATTTACCGGCTGAACGTCAATAAAAACATTAAGTACTTCTGCCGAACGCAGTCTAACACTTACTGCATCTTTTACGAGTGCCTGATCTTCGGGTAAAAAGAAGCAACGTAAATCCTCTAGGCAATCCCTGTCACAGCAAGAATCATAAACTCTGCCTGCGTCTATGCATACCGCTTCTTTGAAGTTGGCGTCTGTAGGACAGCCATTTCTTAAATCTGCCATAAAAAATCCTCCTGTTGTTAAAATGAGTAAAAATAGGAATTGAAGCCTTTCGCAGTTAAACTTCAATAACATAATATGTTTTATGGCTAATTTAGTGAAAGAATTTGATAAATTATAATGTTTTTCTGAACAGACACTTTTATAAATAAAATATAAAAGAAATTAAAAAAACATCTTGACAATATCTTGACGGTATGGTATATTATTTAGGCGCTTAAAAAATGCTGGTGTAGCTCAGTTGGTAGAGCAGCTGATTTGTAATCAGCAGGTCGGGGGTTCGAGTCCGTCCACCAGCTCCAGCTTATATGAGTCTTAGCTCGGATCTAAGCTCGACATAGTTTAAGCAAAACTTAATATGGGAGAGTTCCCGAGTGGCCAAAGGGGGCAGACTGTAAATCTGTTGCGCTTCGCTTCGATGGTTCGAATCCGTCCTCTCCCACCAAGAAAAAGACGATTGCGAAAGCAATCGTCTTTTTCAGTTATATTCGCCTTGCGGCGAGTTATATTGCTTCGCAGTGATATTCGGCTTACGCCGAGTGATATTGTCCTTAGGGCAGTTTTGTGGCGAATATAATATCACGCTTTTGCAATATCTCGCCTATGGCGAGGTATGCAAAGCATATCACTTTCACGAAGTGAAAATATCACTCCGACGAAGTCGGAACATCACTAAAATCTCTGTCAATATGGATTCGAACCACCGAAGTATGATTTATGTAAATAATTTAATATTATTTTTTAGAATCTTCTTTTATGTTTACGGACATACTTATTATCGAAAAAAATACCACGAATCAAGCCGCACATTACGCCGCCGATAAAGAGTCCAAGCTTTCTGCCTTTGGTTGATTTCTTTGCCATTTTGTTCACCTAAAATTATTAAAGTCTATATTCAATTTCGAGTGTTGACGAATTTCCTTTTGGTGGTTGAAATAAAATAATGTCATCATCATTCATGCAATCTCTCATAGCATTACATACCATAGGGAATCTGCTTTTTAAATTTAATTTCCTATGAACATCTCTTGCTGTCAAAATCAAAATTTCCTTTCCGACGGCTTTTGAATCTATTTTTAATTGTTTGATGTATTGTCGAATGTCTTCTGTAGTCACTTTTTCTCCTGCTTTCTCTTTCTTACTATCTTGCTGAGCCATTAAAACAGTAACCTGTTCTTCTAAAGTTTGTATTCTGCTCAACAACTCAACAATAACCTTTTCATAATCCATAGAATTCTACAACCTTTCTTTTGCATTCTATTAGAATTCTAACATAAATACTGTAGAATGTCAATGGGATTTTAAGAAATCAATATTTTCTCTGGACTTTTAAAACGTTTCGGATATAATTGCTGTTACCAAAAAGAAAGGTGGCAGTAATATGAACAGAGAGCAGTTGCAAGAAGAAATATGGTTTTTATACGGACTTTGGTACAGATACTTTGACCTTTATCATTTTCTCAAAAAGAACAAACGAGGTATAGAGTTAATACCAAAACTCCGTGAAAAACAAAATGAAATTTTACGGCTAATTGACTTTTCAAAAGACCAACTTTGAGTTGGCATCATAATGGTTCGTAACAGCCAAAAATCCTCGTTCGTAAGAACTGGAATTTTACTTTTTTATAAGTTAAGTGGATTTTAATTAGTCCTGTTGACAACGGTTCTATTTATGTCAAAATATTTTGGAGGCGGTGACGTTTAATGGAAAAGGCGGAAATAAATAAGCTGCTTGTCTGTATTCTTGAAATACTTGAAATGATGGTGGAATCGGGTGCAGAAATATACCGTGTTGAGGAAAGCGCAGCTCGTGTCTGCAAGGCTTACGGTATGGAAAGGGTGGATATTTATGCCACCACATCAAATATAACGGTTATAGAAAGTCGAAATAGTGTAAATCCACACTATTTCGACACCAAATCTTTGATTTGGTCACAAATTTTCGATGAAAATTTGTCTATGCCCATTGCAATGAATATAGGCAAAATTAAATTTGCAAAAATTTAATTTTGCCAAAGCCGATAAAATCGGCTTGTCGAAACACTTATTAGTGTTTCGACAGTCTATAATCATTATAATTATATCGGTTGAAGACGGTGACGGTGCAATTAAATCACATACCCGCAGGGTAAAGCAGATAACTACAGATATTGAGCGGGTTCACAGGCTTAACAACCTCGTAAGAGATATGACCGAAAATACACCGTC
>JBGVRU010000037.1:0-2441 GCA_045128715.1 Acutalibacteraceae bacterium
TGAATTCTTTTTCTTCCTCTCCGATATTTTCTCCGTTCATTATATCTTCTGCATTTTTCAAAACTTTAAGAGTATGCTCTATGCCAAAAGGAATTTCTTTGAATACTTCTTTCATCTCTATAATAATTTTTTCTTTAAACATAAATTACCTCCATTTATACCTTATAGGTGTTTTAGTTCTATCTATCCACTTTTTTGTTCGCCGATACAATCAGCATCATGGGACGGCGCATTTCATCCTGCATCCCCGGAATATCCATCATGTTTTCCGGCGGCTGCGGCTCCACAATATGATTTATTATAAAACCATTTGAAAGCAGTGTATTTAGATATGTGGTCAGTGTTCTATGATATTTTGTAACCTTTTCTCCCAAAAACACAGCTGTCCGTTTGCCCTCATAATAATAATTATCCACCGGAAAATGCAGTATTTCTCCTTTTTCGTTATAATGCCAGTCTTGTGTTCCATAGGCAGTAAAAACAGGATGTTCAACCGTAAAAACTAGCTTACCACCAGACTTCAGTATTCTATATATCTTTTTTACTAAAATCTCATAATCTGCTACATAGTGAAACGCAAGTGAACTTAATATTACATCAAAACTCTCCTCTGGGAATTCCACATCTTCTATAGCACAGCATTTATATTCAACCTGTGGAAAATGTGTTTTTTCTTTGGCTACCTCGAGCATTTTATGAGAAATATCAACACCTACAACAGAAGACGCTCCGTGTTCCATCGCATAAATACAGTGCCATCCATAGCCGCATCCTAAATCAAGCACACGCTTATCTTTAAAATCCGGCAGCAGCTTTCTCAATGTTTCCCATTCTCCTGCACCGGCTAGTCCCTGCTGTGAGCGACTCATTTGACTGTATTTTTGAAAAAATATATTATCATCATATTTGTTTTCTTTCATCTGAATTCTCCTCGTTTAAAAAGTTATTTATCTCCGTTGCAATTTTTTTCACTTCTTTATAAAGCTTCTCGGTCATATCGTAGCATTCAAAAAGTGAAAGACCGAGTACTTCAAAAATATGATTAACTCTTTCGGCATATTTTTCAGGTTTATATTCAAAAGTTTCAAGCAGTTTTATAGCTTTCTTTTCGCCCTTTATTTGCTTACCCTTGACATCAAAACTACGCACTCCACGTGGCTCGAGTTGATGGAATTGATGTCTTTGGCTAATTTTAGAGCCCGACGTATGCGGAAACATATCTATCAATTTTTTACTGTTTTTTGAGAAAACGAGGTATGAGGGAACATATCGAAGTAATAAACACCAATAATACGCATTAAAAACTAATCACTGTTGTATTTAAACTATTCGAAAAGGATTTAAATATTAAGGGAAGACTCTATAGATCTTTTCAAATAATTAACGAGTTCAATTATCTCAGTCTCCATTCCTTCCCACTTGTCATCATAATCTCCCAAATAAGCCTTTTTTGCTTTTTCAAGTAAAGTAGCATGCTCTTTGGCTAATTTAGGTATCGCCCATTCAGCAGCCTGATCTTTTGAGCAAATTCTACCGGAAGAGGATGTCAGCCACATTCTGGCTAAAGTTAAAATCACATTGCGTTCGTCACCTTCAATGCTAGCTATCAACCCGGGTAAGGATTCTTTAATCGCCCTTCGAATATCTGTCATTGGTACAGGCTCAATCACTTCTGTTGCCTCTGGTCCGAAAAGGTTAATACTATTTTCTCTTAATTGAGATAAAAGAATTGCTAAATCGGGATCATAAGTTGGCTCAGGAATTGCTCCCTTATCAAACTGCTCCCTTAGCCACTCACCATACATAAATTCATGTTTAGGAGGAAATTTCCAAGGGACAACATCCTTTTGATTTATGACCGTAACTTCAAGTGGTCTAATAGCATTTATGTTTCTATATAAGGCAAAGAGGATAATTTTTCTGTCACTGATTGAATAATATTATCTATCATACGAACACGCCCTTTATTTTATTTTGCATCTAATTTTCTAATCTCAGTTATCATTGGGCAAACTATTGCAATGCAAATAATTAAAATACCTGATAGTAAAAACCAATGATTTACATCGATTCTATCAGCAAAGAATCCAGAAAGAATTAACCCAATTGGCATAGCAAGAGACATGATACTTCCAGTTACAGAAAATACACGTCCTAAATATTCAGGCTTAATTTTCTCCTGAAAAAGAGCTGTTTGCACACCGCTGTAAAACGGAACCGAAAGCCCCATTATTGCACAGCAGACTACAAATATGAAAAATCCACTTTGGGGAAGTAATCCTGAAATGGTTAAGCTTATCCCCATCATAAAAATGGATGCCGTTATTAATAAGATTCGCTTTTGGTAATTCCCAAATAACCCTAATAATAGACCCCCTATCAACATACCAGAGGCATAAGCAATCTCCGTAATAGAAATATGCATCGGTGTACCATTAAAA
>JBGVRU010000038.1:0-19688 GCA_045128715.1 Acutalibacteraceae bacterium
ACAAGGTGATTGACTATATTTCGGATTTTGATTTCGGGAATATTTTCATTCAGGAAAAATCAAGTGCCGATAAAAGCTATATACCTGATTTTTACAATAAAATACAAGAAATGTATTGATAAAGCATTCAAAATTTAATAAAATTAAAAAAGAATTAAGCGGAGGTTTTAATTATGAACAGAATAGTTATTGTAACAGGCGCTACTAATGGTTACGGTCTCGCAACCGCAAAGAAATTTAAGGCAGAGGGAGATACGGTTATTATAGCTTCCCGTAATGCCGAAAAGGTGAATGCTGTTGTAGAAGAATTTGGCTTTGCAGATGGCTTTAAAATTGATGTTACCAACAGCACAGAGTGGGAGTCTTTAAGAGATTATTGTTTGGAAAAATACGGCAAAATCGATGTGCTCGTGAATAATGCGGGTGGTGGAGTTTGTATTGAAGAAGTGAGCGAACAGAGTTTTGAAAATATTGACAAGGCAATCTCACTTAACCTTTCAAGCGTTATTTATGGTTCTAAGGTTATAGGTAAGGTTATGAAGGAGCAAAGAGACGGAAGTATTATAAATCTTTCTTCTGTTTGCGCAAGGCATTGCTGGGGCGCTTGGTCGGTTTATGCCGCAGCAAAAGCCGGTGTACTTAATTTCAGTAAGGGCCATTATGTTGAAATGCGTCCTTACGGAGTAAGAGTAACCTGCGTTATTCCTGCAGCTGCAAGCACAGGATTCCAGAGCAGCGCAGGTATAGGCAAAGAAAATCAGACGCTTACTGCTGAGGACATTGCAAATGCGATAGTTTACGCCGCTAATCAGCCCAAGGGTGTTGTTGTGGAAGAGATAACTGTTTGGGGAACTTCACAGGACGTACAGCCTCTTTAATGCAATGAACAGTAATATGTATTTTTTTGAAGATATTATCGAGGAAATCGAGCAGGGTCTTACTGGGAATATAAATATTTCAGTGCTTGCCCAAAAGGCAAATTTATCGGTTTATGAGTTCAGGCGAATTTTTACTTTTATAGCCAGAATTCCGATAAATGAGTATATAAGAAAACGAAGATTATCATTAGCGGCGGCAGAGCTTAATCAGGGGAATTGTTCGGTTTCCGACGTAGCCCTGAAATATGGATACGATACGGCTTCGTCCTTTTCAAGGGCATTTAAGGAGTACCACGGAATATCACCAACCGAAGCGAAAGAGAAAAGCGCTTCAATAAAGCTGCTTTCAAAGGTGGGAGCGGATATTATAACCACAGGCGGCAAGGATATAAGCTATAAAATAATTGATGACGGTGAATTTCGGGTATACGGTGTTTGTGGCAGTTCGGATATAACAGATACCGAATGCTGTGAAGGTGTATGGCAGGCCTTTTATGATACTGATTATGCAGAGAGTTTGACCGAAAACGAAAAGATATATGCTTGCTATATAAACGGAGAAAATTCGGTCAAATGCGTTTTGGGCAGACGCGATAATGCAGATGGCGCTAAGGAAAGTATAACAATACCGCCATCCCGCTGGGTGAGCTTTCAAATGAACACTACAGAGGACAGCGCTGTAAATGGATTTTATAAGGATATATTAATGCAATGGCTAAAGAGTGGCGGTTATGAGCGAAACTGCGATTTGCCTAATGTTGAGATTTATCCTGCCTTAATGGAGGACGACGGATTTTTGTGGGAAATCAGAATTCCTATAAAAACATAAAGAGGTGGTAATAATGCCTGAAATTTTTATCGAGGCTGAAAGCTTTAAGGATTTAGGCGGTTGGGTTGTAGACCAGCAGTCTATGGAGACGATAAATTCTTCTTATATTATGGCGCACGGAATGGGTGTTCCGGTGAAGGATGCTATAACCGATTTTTACGCTGATGAAGCAGGAGAATATAATGTGTGGGCACTAACCCGTGACTGGACAGCTGTCTGGGGAGTTGAGAATTCTGCAGGCAAATTCAAGATAAGCATAAACGGTGATGAGCTGCCCGATATCCTTGGAACAAACGGTAAGGACTGGGCGTGGCAAAAAGCAGGCAAAACGGCGCTTAAAAAGGGTGAAAACCAAATATCGCTCCATGACCTCACAGGTTTTAACGGCAGATGCGATGCAGTATATTTCACTACTGATGACGGTGCGCCCGATTCTACAGAGGATTTAAGAAAAAGGCTTAACTGGAAAGAAATAACTGATAGTGATGAGCAATTTGACCTTATTGTTGTGGGTGGAGGTATCGCAGGTATATGCACAGCGCTTGCAGCTGTGAGATGCGGTGTTAACACCTGCCTTATAAACGACCGTGGTGTGCTTGGAGGCTGCAACAGCTCGGAAATAAGGGTTTGTATGGGCGGTATGATAAATTTGCCGCCATACGAAAACATAGGTAACATTGTAAGAGAAATCGGTCCTATTATGGGTGACCCCGCAATATTCAAAGAGGAATATTTTGAGGATAACCGCAAGCTTTTAAGCTTTGAAAACAGAAGAAACTGCCATGGGAAATATAAAATATTGCTTAATGAGTGCGTTACTCAAATCGTAAAGGAAAATGATAGAATTACGGCGGTTGTGTGTACCAACACTCTAAGCGGCAAAAAGAGTATACACAGAGCGCAGCTTTTCTCTGACTGCAGCGGAGATGCGGTTTTGGCTCGCCTTGGCGGTGCAGAGGTGATGTATGGCAGAGAGGCTAAATCTGAATTTGGTGAGAGTCTGGCAGCCGAAAGCTACGAAAAGCTTGTTATGGGTCATTCTATACGTTGGTATTCGGAAGAGAGCGAGACCGAAACAAAATTCCCCGATATTAATTGGAATTTAAAATTCGACGAGCAAAGCTTTCTTAACTGCTATTCGGGTGACTGGGAGCAGGAAACAGGCTTTACAAGGGATATGGTAAGTGAGATAGAGTATATTAGGGATTACGGACTAAGAGCAATATATTCTAACTGGTCTTATCAGAAAAATCACTACCCACAAAAAGAGCGCTTTGCAAATTGGGGTCTTAAATGGGTATCTGCTTTAGGCGGAAAGCGTGAGAGCTACCGTGTAAAAGGTGATTTGATTTTAACCCAGAACGATATTGAAAATCATACTTATTATGAGGACGGTACAGCCTGCATTACATGGAGTATTGATATGCACTTCCCCGAGCCCACAAATTTAAGTCGGTTTGGCGAGGCTTTCCGTTCTTATGCTTATCACAGAGGCATTGTTGAGCCTTACCCTGTGCCTTACAGATGCCTTTATTCTAAAGATATAAGTAACCTGTTTTTGGGTGGCAGACTTGTCAGCACAAGTCATGTTGCATTCTCGGCTGTAAGAGTTATGCGTACGTTAGGTGAGCTTGGCGAGGTTGTAGGTCTGGCGGCAGGTATTTGCAAAAGGCATAGCTGCACTCCGCGAGAAATTTATACAAATTATCTTAACGAGTTTACCGAAGTGCTTAAAAAAGGCGCTGATATGCCAGCCGCATTTGAATGTGCGGTAGGCAGTGAGGAGCAATATCATTTCAAGGATATAGGCTGGCTTAACCTGCACCCTTATATCAAGGTTGAAGATGAGACTAAAAGGCAAAAATTCAAGCGAGGAATAGAATTTTTAAATCTTTCCCACAAATACCCTTTACCCGATGATTTCAAATAAAAAAACGGCACTTCGTTGGGGCACCCTCCGTAAGGAAGGCGCCCCAAGGTGTGGCTCTTGTATCTAAACTGAATAATTGATATACGTTTTGCGGTATAGCTATTGGCTATGCCGTTTTTTCTTTGCGTTCTGCAATGTGTTTTTGGAACGCTTCTTCCATTTCTTCGGGAGTGAGTTCTCTCAGTATGCCAACGCCGTTGTAGTAAATGTCCATTATTTGAACTCGTTTTCCGTCAAGGTATCTCGGAGCGTACACTACTATTTTATCAATAAACTCGTGTACGAGCTCAGGTGTCAGTTCTTTGATCTGAGTTATGCGCTTGACCTTGTCTATGAATTTCTGCAAACTTTCGGTTTTGTCCGTTTCGGTTTCAAGATACCTTTGCATTTCAGGGAGTGCATCTTTTAATTCTTGTTGCTCCTCCTCATAGGACAAAGCCATAGTTGCATAGCGTTCGTCGGATACTTTACCTGTTACGTTATCCTCGTAGAGTTTTTGAATTAATTTATCAATCTCTGCGATACGCTTCTTTGCATTGTTTAACTCTCGGCGTTTTTCCACAAGTTCTTTTTTCTTATCCTCACTGTAGCATTCCATCTGTTTACGGGCAAATTCCTTTTCAAAGGCTTGCACGTTTATTAAGATGCGTCGCATACTTTCCAATACCGTTTCCATTATTACCTTTTCACGGATATAATGGGCAGAACATTCGTCGGAATTTTTGCGGTATGCCGAGCAAAAGAAAAATGCTTGCTCCCGTTTGTAATTGTTCGTTACGCTGTAATACAATTTTTCTCCGCAATCTGCACAGTAGAGAAGTCCTGAAAACCAACTGACAATTCCACTTCTTGTAGGTCGGCGGCGGTGTTGCCTGAGTTCCTTTACCAACTCAAAAACCTCACGATCGACAATTGCCGGATGGGTATTATGGAAGATTTTCCATTCTTCCGGTGGCCGTTCAATTTTGGTTTTGTTTTTATAGGACTTGGTTGTGCTTCTGAAATTGACCGTATCGCCACAGTATTCTTGCTTTGAAAGAATGTCGGAAACCGTTGCCGGACACCAATTATACGGAACGGCAGGTGGCTTACTGCAATTTCTACCAATGCTCATCCAATACTCGGTAGGCGTTAGCACCTTGTCCACTTTAAGCCTTTTAGCAATTTGTGTGGGACCTAAGCCCTCGACGCATAAAGCGAAAATTCTCCTTACGGTCTTGGCGGCTTCTTCGTCGATAACCCATTCCTTTTTGTTTTCGGAATGCTTCATATACCCGAAGGGCGGATTGGTTGTTAATCGGCTCCCCGACATACCCTTGTTTTTAAAAACACTGCGAACTTTTAGGCTTGTATTTTTAGCGTGCCACTCGTTGAACCAATCTTGCATCGGAACCACGTCGCTGATTCCGTTTATGGTGTCGATATTATCCATAATGGCAATATACCGAACCCCTAAACTATCAAAACCTTCCTCTAACAACTGGCCAACAATCAAGCGGTTACGTCCAAGACGTGAGTGGTCTTTCACGATAAGTGTTCCAATCATACCTTTTTCTGCAAGTCCCATTATCTCTGTAAAGGCAGGTCTTGCAAAATTTGTACCCGACCATCCGTCATCGACAAAGACACGGGTATTCTTAAAACCATTGTCTTTTGCATACTTCTCAAGTATAGATTGCTGATTTTTAATACTGTTCGATGCACCTTCTTGCTCGTCATCTCGGGACAAGCGGCAGTACAGAGCAGTAATCTTTTCTGACTGTTTTTTCATTTTTCTCCTTTCCACAGCCAGATATGATACGAATTGTAGGATGTACATATTATATCATATCTTCCGTTTGACTTCAACACTTTAAAGTGATAAATTGAATCTTTTTACTCTTTCTTTAAAACAATACGTTGAACTTTCTCAGCGATGTTTTCGTTTGCATCTTCTTTAAAGAAAGTTCTTACCGCATAGAGCGTGCCGTCAATCTCTTTTACAAAGTTTAACGGCTCGATATACATATTCTTTTTAAACCAAGCAATTCGCTCTTCTTTTGTAAGCGTTGCAAGGTGGTTTGTAATTTCTTCAATGATGCCGAATATATCTTTGTTTAGCTCTTTATCAATCATCTTTCTCTACCTCCTTTGTTTTTCTTTTTGGATTGTTCGGGCGTTTTGATTTTGCTTGAATCTACTGCAATATTCCAAACATACGGATCGGAAAACACCTTCTTCTGCGGTACGGGTTTGTATTTCGGTTTAATAATTCTACCGATAAACTCCATAACCTTCTTCGGAGCAATTGCTAACGCTTCTAAGAATGGCCGGCATTTTGCTTTTAGTTCAGAGAGTTCCGCCTTGAGTTCTGCAACTCTATTTTTGTAACCTCGCAAACTGCTTTCAAGGAAATATATATCCCGCCGGTTGACCAAGCACTCCTTTGCTAAATTTGTTAGATAAGTGTAATCTTCACCTGACATTTGAATTTTGCCTGTCAGCGTTTTCTTACCCATATTGGCTATTATCTCGGCACTTGCCTTAACGGGGAGAATGGTAGAAAGTTCTTCGTTGGCTTGCTCAATCTTTTCTTGAATTGCCGCAAGGCGCTTTTTATCCTGCTCGGCTTGAAAACGTGCATTACTTTTGTTTTGTGCAGTGCTGCCACGCACACCTCGTTCAAAATCCCTAAAGCCTGCTTCTTGCATATGCTCATAGAATTGGTCTTGCAGGATACTGTAAGACGGCACAAGCACCGGCTTTCCTTTTTCGTTAAACTCAGGTTCGCCGTATTCATTTAACTTTTGTGGAGATTTCCATTTCTTTGAGTGGCTAATCTGCTGCACAGTTTCTTTAACAGTACCAATTAACGATTTATCCTTACAGCGTTTTGACCATAACACTTTCTTTTCCACAACAGGCAAAGCCATAACATGCATATGGTAATGGTAAACGGGATAGCCGTACTTGTCGGATAAGGTTAAATTGATTTCATCGGCGTGCATAACGGCAGAGAGTATATTGTCCTTGCCGTAAAGCTTCTCGGCAAAGTAATATGCTTCTTCGTAAAAAGCTTTCGCAAATTCATAACCGCCGTGCTCTTCAAAGTATTCCGAATTTATATCAAAGATAAGTTCATCGTAAACCTTTGCATCCTTTTTCAGACCTCGCATAGAAACCTTGCCTTCATCCACCAACTTCTGCAGCATCTCGTTGTAAGTGAGTTCACCGCAATCCCTAAAACTTACGTTCATAGGAGCTCTATCCAAATCAACGTTCATATTGGCATAGTGCTCGTTCTTGCGCTCAATATGCCTTTCAAACTTGCCGACCGATTCTTGCGTTCGGGTTTTAACCCTTGCAACGCTGTAATTTTCTCTTGCCATTTACATCACATCCTTTCATTTTTTATAGTGATTTTTCTTTTCTTCGTTACACACCTTTTTCAAAGTGTGTAACCCACTATGACACTTTCACGGATACTACGTGCAAAGATGTCAGTGGGCTCTCCGAGAGGGATGGGGCTTCGCCCCGTTATCTGCGGATAACTCCCCATCAGCGGCGACCTCTTGCGGTGCCCAAAATTCTCAGCTTGCTAATCGCTACGCAGAATTTTGACCGCTGCGCCAACAAATCCTCCCTGCATCCGCCACCGGCGGCGGTCGGATGTGTTGCCTTTTAAAAGGGCACCCTGAACCCCGCCTAAACTTTATGGTTGCAAAGTCGGTTGTTTTGCTTCTTGGCAAATTCGCTTGCCGCCGCCCGTCGCTCATCGCTATATGGTTCGGTCAACCGAAAACAAAACCGACCTTTCACAACCTCAAAGGAAAGACCGCCATCTTCTGTATCATCGGTAAGCTTACATAAGTCAGGATGCTTTTTAGCATAGGCGGACAATCTGTTTTTGAGATCGGTGTTATATGTTCTAACCATAATCCACCGACTCGCTTCATCGAAAAATATCTCGGTTGTTTTCTGAGACTTTTTAAGTCCGGTTTTCATAATTCCACACTCCTTTCTAAAAATAGCTTGATTTTTTGTTGTTTTTGTAAGCAGGGCATTTTTGAGCGATTTTCCTCAGTTCAAGACCTGAAGAAAATGCGGATTTTTAAATAGAAACACCCCAAACGATGCGGATATTGTCAAAACCTTTTCTATTTGAAAAAGTTCGACTTTTACAGTTCAAGAGCCACTTTTGCCGTTCTACCCAAATGTCGTTCCTAACCCCTTTTTCAGCGGCGTTGTTTCGCTCATATCATCGCAAAATCATATCCCATTCGTACGGTCATTCAGTTGTCAAGGTTCTTTTCTTAAAATGAGAATGTTGTATAGCATATCTTTCTTTGAAGACAAAATAAAAAAGTCGATACATAGGTAGCACGAATAAGCGGGAGCAGTGCTCTCGCTTAAATCCGATGTTCTATGTATCGACTTTGAAGTTCAAAGACGGGACTGTATAATCAACCTTCTCTGCCAACAGACCAATGGCATTTGTGAAGGCGGTGGCATAAGCCACGAATGTTATGTTTTAACACATCTTCATATTAAGTTGTAAAATGCCGAAATTTCAGCATTTTACATTATAACAGAATAAATGTTCGCTTGTCAAGAGTTTTTTGAATATTTTTAAATTTGTAAAAACACTTTTCCCTTGAGTGAATTTAAGGTGATTTTATCTTTGGACTCGACCGCTTCCGTCGCCGCTTGCAAGTTTTTCAACCTCAGAAACGGAAACGCGGTTGTAGTCACCCTCGATGGAATGCTTAAGTGCGGATGCGGCAACTGCAAAATTGATTGCAGACTGTGTATCTTTACCGCTGAGAAGCGCATATATAAGTCCGCCGCCAAAGGAGTCGCCACCGCCTACACGGTCAACGATGTGGAGATGATAAGATTTGGAGAAGCAGTAATTTTCGCCGTCGTAAAGCATACCTGCCCAGTCGTTGTCGTTGGCAGAAATAGAAGAACGAAGTGTAATTGCAACCTTTTCAAAAGCAAATTTATCGGCAAGCTGCTTTGCAACACTCTTGTAACCCTCGTGGTTAAGCTTTCCACCGTAGATATCGGTGTCTTCGGCTTCAATACCGAAAACGTCCTTTGCATCTTCTTCGTTAGAAATGCATACGTCAACATACTGACAAAGCTCGGTCATAGCTTTTCTTGCTTCATCTCTTGTCCAGAGCTTACCTCTGTAGTTTAAGTCACAGGAAATCTTTACTCCCCTTGCCTTTGCCGCCTTACAAGCTTCGAGGCAAATTTCAACCATATCTCCGCCAAGCGCAGGGGTAATACCTGTAAAGTGAAACCAGTCGGCACCATCAAAAATGCTGTCCCAATCAAAATCTTCGGGTTTTGCCATTTGAATTGCTGAATAAGCACGGTCATAAATACAAACCGAGCCACGCTGTGAAGCGCCTTTTTCAAGGTAATAAATACCTACTCTTTCGCCGCCACGAACGATTTTAGAAGTGTCGACTCCAAAATAACGAAGGCTGTCTACAGCAGCCTGACCGATAGCGTGTTTAGGCAACTTGGTTACGTAAACGCTGTCAAGACCGTAGTTTGCAAGGCTTACCGCAACGTTTGCTTCACCGCCGCCGAAGGTTGCTTGCATCTGGTCGTTTTGAAAGAATCTATAATATCCGTTAGGAGCAAGGCGAAGCATAAGCTCGCCAAAGGTTACTACTCTTTTCATTATTTTTCTGCCTCCATTTTTTCGAGTGCTTCTTTTACGAAGAAGCTGCCGCCGATAGCAGCAATTTTATCGAACGCTAAAAATTCATCAATATTGCTTCTGTCAACCCCGCCGGTTGGGATAAACTTAACCTGCGGAAAGGGTGCGGAAAGTGCCTTTAATGCCTTTAAGCCTCCGTATACGTTGGCGGGGAAGAATTTAACTGTGGTAATGCCGAATTCAAGAGCCGCCATAATTTCGGTAGGTGTTACGCAACCGGGATAATAAGGAATATTTCTGTCCTTACAAATTTGTGCAACTGCAGGTGAAAAACCGGGAGATACGATAAATGTTGCGCCTGCTTTGAGTGCGGCTTCACACTGTTCGGCATTGATAACCGTTCCTGCGCCGATTTCCATATCTGGATAATTTTTAGCGGCATATTCAATAGCATCAGCCGCACATGCGGTGCGGAATGTAATTTCGGCACAGTTAATGCCACTCATTTTAAGTGCAGTTAAAATTTTATCGGTTTCGCCGATTTCTTTAATAACCACAACAGGTATAAATTTTTCCATTAGTCAACCATCCTTTTTGCATTGTAATAGCATATATTTTCCACCAAATCAACTGCAGAGTCGAGGTCGTACTCACCCTTCTCAACAAGGTTGCCGACAAAGCCGCAAAGAATACGGCGGAAGAAATCAAAACGGCAATAGCTTGAAAAACTACGGGAATCTGTAAGCATACCGAGATTATTGCCAAGACTTGAATACTCGGAGATAATCTTCAAATTACGGCGAATGCCCTCAACCGTATCGTTAAACCACCAAGCAGCTCCCATTCTTACTTTTCTGTAAGCACCGCTTATGCAAGCAATTGACGAGAGGTTTGCATCGTTGAGCGTGTAAAGTATCGTGTTGGGACGTTCCTCATCGGGTATTTGGCTTAAAAAACCAATAATGTTTTGCACAGATGGAGTTTCGCTGATTACATCAAATCCGCTGTCAGCACCGCAAAGTGCAAACATTTTTGGATTAACGTTTCTCGTTACCGCAAAATGAAGCTGAACCGTGATGTTTCTTTTAGTATATTCTTTTGAAAGCCAAACCAAAAGAAAGCCTTTTAAGCTATCAACTTCGTTTGATGAAAGATTGTTTCTCTTATCGAAAAGCAAAGTTGCTTCTTCATAGGTGGCATAACTATCGGGAAATTTATCCATACCGTGATCTGCCATACGGCAACCTTTTGAAACAAAGAAATCGAGTCTTTTTTCAAGAGATAACAAAAGTTCATCAAGAGTATCGATTTTCACACCCGCCGTTTTTCCAAGCTCTTTAATATAAGCTTCTTCAAAATTGAAAAGCTTATCCGGACGGAATGTGGGAGTAACGTTGATATTACCGTATTTTTTATGGTCTGCAAGATTATCTATTGGGTCATCAGTAGTTCCGATAAACTCAACCTTAAAGCTGCCGAGCATACTTTGAACGCTCATAGCTTTAAGTTTTTCGTTTGCAAGAGTATAAATTTGTTCAGCAGTATCACGGTTTAACGGAATGTTGATGCCAAATATTTGTTTAAGTTCAAGATGCGTCCAATAATAAAGCGGATTGCCTATGAGATTTGGTACGATTTCTGCATATTTTATAAATTTGTCGTGAAAATCAGCATCACCCGTAATGTAATGCTCATTCACGCCGTTCATACGCATTGCACGCCATTTGTAATGGTCACCCGCAAGCCAAAGCTCACCGATATCGGAAAAGGTATCGTCTTTTGCTATTTTAGTTTGGTCGAGGTGGCAATGATAATCGATAATAGGCAGTTCTTTTACCTTGTCGTAAAGCTCTTTTCCCGTTTTATTATAGAGCAAGAGATTATCATCAAAAAACATAATTATACTCCTGAATATGCCGCAAAGCCGCAGTCGATAGGAAGCACTACGCCCGTAATTGCGGAAGCAGATTTTTCATCGCAAAGGAAGAGCGTACCGCCGAGAAGCTCGTCTGCGTCAACGAATCTGCTCATAGGAGTGCCGTTAAGGATTTTAGTGCTACGAGCAGTCGGAGTGCCGTCTTCGTTGAAAAGAAGCGCCTTATTCTGTGCAGAAACAAGGAAACCGGGAGCAATAGCGTTACAACGAATACCCGTGCCTGCAAAATGGGTTGCAAGCCACTGAGTAAAGTTGGAGATACCTGCTTTTGCTGCAGAATATGCAGGGATTTTTGTAAGAGGTGTGTATGCATTCATTGAGGATACGTTAAGAATGCAGCCTGCCTTTTTTGCAACCATATCCTTAGCAAAGGTTTGAGTGGGAAGCAAGGTTCCCTGAAAATTCAGTTTGAAAACAAAATCTACACCGTCTGCCTGTAAATCAAAGAAGGATTTTCCGCCTTCTTTTGCTTCGTGCTGATATTCGTTATCGGTGGTTGCTCTGGGATTATTACCGCCTGCGCCGTTTACCAAAATATCGCAAGGGCCAAGGTCAGCAAGCACTGCCTTATGTACCTCTTCCAGAGCTTCGGTATCTAAAACGTTAGCCTTATAACCTTCGCAGATATAACCCTCACCCTTTAATTCGTCGGCGAGTTTTTTTACTGCTTCTTCGTTGAGGTCAAGAGCCGCAACCTTTGCGCCCGACTGGGCAAAAGCTTTTGCCATTGCGCCGCAGATAAGTCCACCCGCTCCTGTTACAACAACTACTTTACCACTATAATCTACGTTAAGAGGAAGTTTTACCATTTTAGTTTCTCCTTACTTATTATCGAATTTTTCAAGGCTGTCCCAAACACCAAGCATATACATAATGCCAAGGGCGCGGTCGTAAAGTCCATAACCGGGACGAACGTTTCCGGGGCCTTCATCCCATAAGTGTCTACCGTGGTCGGGACGGATATATCCGTCAAAACCATTATCGTGATAAGCCTTGAGTATTTCAAGAATACCTGTATCGCCATCACAGTCACGATGGCTTGCTTCTTGGAAGTCACCGTTCGGGAAATGCTTTACGTTACGAATATGAGCAAAAGCAATACGGTCGCAGTGCTTACGCACGATTTCAGCCACGTTGTTATTGGGATCTGCGTTCAAACTTCCCGAACAAAGAGTTAAACAGTTATACTCATCGTCCACCATTTTTAAGAAACGGTCGATATTTGCTTCGTTGATAAGAAGTCTTGGGAGACCAAAAATATCCCAAGGCGGATCGTCCATGTGGATAGCCATTTTGATATCACACTCACGGCAAGTAGGCATAATCGCTTCGAGGAAATATTTAAGATTTGCCCAAAGTTTTTCGTGGTCAACACCTTCGTAAGCCTTAAAAAGCTCGTCGAGTTTTGCCATGCGCTCAGGCTCCCAACCGGGGAAAGACATATTGTATTTTTCGGTGAAATCAAGAATATACTTTGCCATTGCATTGTAGTCGTCCTGAATCATATTCTTCTCATAGAAAAGAGCGGTGGAACCATCGCCAACAGGCGCAAAAAGATTGCTTCTTGTCCAGTCGAAGATGGGCATAAAATTATAGCAAATTACCTTTACACCGAATTTTGAAAGGTTGCGAATAGTTGTTTTATAATTTTCAATATAGCCGTCACGCGTAGGCAAACCGATTTTAATATCGTCATGCACGTTAACCGATTCGACAACGTCCATATTGAAACCGTACTCGTCAAGCTGACGCTTTACCTCTGCAATTTCATCCTCTTCCCAGATTTCACCGGGCATTTTGTGATGAAGCGCCCAAACGATCCCGTCTACACCGGGAATCTGCTTGATATCTGATAATTTGATACGGTCGTTGCCTTCACCGTACCAACGGAATGTCATCTTCATATTATTTCTCCTTCGGCTTCTTAATGCGATTCAGTTTTTTATTAATTTTTAGAAGTTCTTCCTTGGTAAAGGTTACGTTACGCATACCCAGCATACCTGTGAACCGAAGAACGGTAAAGTTACCAATCATATTCATTACACCGCTATTCATTTCAGGGCTTTTGGACTTCTTCTTTTTCTTCTTATCCTTGGACTGCGGTTGTCCGGCACTCATTTTCTTTGCCAAGGTTAAAAAGAGTCCCGCCATCCATAGTTTTCCACGGAAGGTCTTTAGAATATCCCCAAGCTTGTCATTAAGACAGAATCTGCCTTCTACTTCCTCGATATCAAACCAGTTGAGAACCGCACCTTGTTCACGCAGGATGTAATCAGGGTTCATAGTATCAACCTTGCGGATACGAGATTCATCCTTATATTCGCCTGCCACCGCAACAAGTTCGGTCTCACCAATGTTAGGAACTTCAAAATAGAAGAAATGGTCTTCTGCTGTAATTTTTCCGAGTGAATTTCCGTTTGCAAAGAGTTCTACTTCGGGAAGATTAGAATAAACCGTAACCTTTGTTATATCTTCCACACGGTCAACATATCTCTTGCCGCAAAGATGAACAAAAGGTTCTTTGGACAGCCACGCTCTATAAGCATAGAAAGAGTCTTTTTTATACTTTCTGTCAATGGTAACAAGACCTTTATGGTTTTGTCCGTTTTCTCCGCCTTCAGCACGTGCGTCTGCACCGAAGTCAAACATATTCCAAACGTGTGTTGCCCAGATATACTTTCTTGTGAAAAGCTGTCTGATAAGTGCCTCGTGATAACTCGCTTGATATTCTTCCGAATAATCTCCGCTTTCGGGTTTGGAATTATGCCAGTTGAGCGCTTCACAACCATATTCGGAACAACCGATAGGCTTATTCGGGTATCTCTCATGGAACTTATCGAACCAAGGGCCGTATTCGTCAACACTTCCGCCATACCAACCGAAATAATGGTTATAAGAAACAACGTCGGAAATATGAACGTATTCCTCTGCCATATCACACATAGAGATACAAGCAACGGTAGTGGGTCTAGTCTTGTCCATTTCGTGAACAAGGTCATTAAGACGGTGATGGTTTGCAATTAAATCTGGGTCTTTTGCGCCATCCATTGTAATTTCATTGGAAAGTCCCCACACGCAAATAGACGGGTGATTATAGTTTTGAACTATGAGCTCCTTCATTTGAGATACGGTATTTTCGTTACCGCCGTTCATGTGACGGGAAATATAGGGAATCTCTGCCCATACGACCATACCTCGCTCATCGCAAAGGTCATAAAAATATTGGTCGTGCTGATAATGTGCAAGGCGAATGGTATTTGCACCGACCTCACAAATAAGATCCATATCTTCTTTATGATGTTCGGGAAGAAGCGCGTTACCAATTTGCCATCTGTCTTGGTGACGGCTGACACCACGCAAAGGATATTCTTTTCCGTTAAGGATAAATCCGTTTTCAGAGTCTATACGGAACATTCTGCAACCGAATCGGGAAGATACTTCATCAATCACGATATCATCACGAACAATCTCGGCTTTTGCTGTGTAGAGGTAAGGGTCAATCGTTCCGTTCCACAAATGAACGTTATCAATGATAAGATTGCAATTTGTTTCCGCTGTTTTGTTTTCGCAAACAAGAACACCCTCTGCATCATAGATGCGATAATCAATCACATCACCGCTTTGCAAATTATTTACATAAGCGTCCAACTTGATTACAGCCTTGTTTCCCTCAACTTTCGGAGTTATCATAAGACCTTTACTACCATAATAGTCCAAGTCAAAATGTGTTTCCTTAACGCAGATAATATTTACATCACGGTAAATACCACCGTAAAAGGTAAAGTCGGCTACCTGCGGATATACTTCTTCATTGGCTGCATTATCAACCAAAATGCTGAGGATATTCTCACCACGCATATATCCTGTAATATTTACACGCCAGGTAGAATATCCGCCATCGTGATGTGCTAAACGTTTTCCGTTTATATATACGTCGGCCGAGGAATTGGCACCGTTAATCTCTAAATAATATTTATCCGCTTTAGGAAGGTCGTCTGAGTGAAAAACTTTTTTGTAAAGGCAGGCACCACGGAAATAGTCGTTTCCGCCGTCCTGACCGTCTACTCCGTTCCAAGTATGAGGCAACGTTATGCTTTCGCCGCCATCGTTTATATTTACATCGGATACATTTTTCCAAAAATGCCAATTATCATTGAAATTAATAATTTCTCGCATAAAAATCTCCTATCTGCAAAAGAAGGAGTGTCCGATGCGGACACTCCTCCAGTTTGACGAATTAAGCGTCAGCGTCTTCCGTATTTCTTCTTGCCTTCAAGATTTCTGCATTTTCAAGAACTTTTTTCTTGTTGAGAGTGTAAACAAAAGCAAGAACCACGCCTACAACAACATAAAGAATTGCAGGAATCAAAGTTGCAATGTTGTATATACCGTCGTTTACAGCATCTGTCTGTTTAGCAGCACCTTCAACGTAACCGATTAAAGCCAAAGACCAACCACCCATTGCACTGGCAATTGCCTGACCGATTTTACGTGAGAAAGAGCATACAGCATAGATTGTGCCGTCCTCACGAACACCGGTTTTAACTTCATGGTCATCGATAATATCACTGATAAATGCCCAAATGATAAGGTTAAACAAACCAAATCCAAGAGAACCTACAATGCTGAGAATTACATAAAGCCACATATTGCTTGTGTGCATAATGAACAGCAATGCATAAGCTACAGAACCCATAATTGCCGCGCCGATACCGAGTTCTTTCTTACCGAACTTTCTGGAAAGAGGTACAGCCGCAGGAGCAAGGGCGAGAGCAGGTACAAAACCGGCAGCATTAATAACCGTAAGACCCATTGTATTGTTGAAAAAGTCTTTAAAGATATAGTTGTTGATGGTCTGATTGAGCATCTGTGCGCCAAGGAAAGAAATATAAACGATAACGATACCGATAAGCGCGCGGTTGGTGAAGAGTGCTTTAACGGTCTGACCAAAGGTGATATTTTCTTTCTTCGAGTCGTCCACAGGGATACGCTCTGTGCACATATAGTAACAAAGGAGATAGCATCCGGCAGCGGCAATTGCAAGTATTAACGCAACAATCGGGAAAGCCGAAGGATTGGCAACCTGAGTACCGTCTTCAAGCTTGGTATAAAGGAACATAGGCATTACAACGCCCACAAGAACCTGAGGAATAAGCGAACCAACACCGCGGAAGGTGGAAAGAGCTGCACGGTCATCAGCTTCATCACTCATAACAGATGCCATAGAGCCGTAAGGAATATTAATGGCAGTATAACAAACACTACCCCAAAGCAGATATGTACCAAACATATAAACGATGCGGATCCACATATCAGCATTTGCTACAGATGTTTGATACATAAGGAAGCTCGCAAGAGCAACAGGGCCGCACATACGAATAAGCCACGGCTTAAATTTGCCGCCTTTACCGGCTTTAACCTTGTCTGCGATTCTGCCCATTGCAGTATCGGTAAACGCATCGACTACACGTGAAATCAGGAACATAAATCCTACAAGACCCGCGTTGATGTGTAAAACGTCGGTGTAAAAAACGGTGAGGAACATACTTGCCATGATAAAAGTAAAATCGTTGGCCACATTACCGAACATATAGCCAACCTTGTCCTTTGCACCAAAAGGACGGATGGTTTTTAATCTTTCCATAAGGAAGCACCTCCAATTATATTTATGGTATTATAATGATACCATAAAACTTCATAGAAAGGTTAGAATGGATTTTTGATATTTTAGTATTATTTTTGTTATTTTGTTGATTTATAGTAAAAATTGTGATATAATCAAGGCGTTGGAGGTGGTTATATGTCGCAAAAAAAGTGCAATTGTAATTATGAATTTGCAAGAGCTTTACTTGATAAATTACACATTTCCAGTCATATCATAGATAATCCCGATGAATATATCGGCAGCGAAATTGATGGCGGTCTGCGAGCAATGTTGTTTGGTGAAAATAACTATTCAAAGTTGCTTCTGAATTCTCCAAATGAAGCGAAAGAGAACATCATATACCGTTTTTTTGACGAATATCTTTGCCACTATATATTTTTCAAAATTCCCAATACAAAAGGTAATAAATATTTTTACATCGGGCCATATATTAAAGCACTACCCTCCGAAGATTTTATTCTTAAAAAATCCAACCAGCTTTCGCTTAGCGAAGCACAAATTGAACAATACCGTATTTATTATAGGAATCTACCGGTTATTGAAGAGGAAAACACTTTGTTTTGTATTGCAGATACGCTCGGCAGTTTTATATGGGGGTCTGCAGATAATTTCGATGTAGAATATATCAATTATGAAATTCCCGATAAACGCAAGCCCATTTACAGTGATTCGGTTTTGAATTCTACCGAAACTATGACGCCCTCACTCACTCTTGAAATGTTAGAGCAGAATTACCAAAACGAAAAGAAACTAATGGAGGCAATCAGCAAAGGAAAACTTAACAAGATAGATATTATCGTTTCAACTGTACTCAACCAAGGAACAGAGGAACGGTTAGTCGACTCGTTGAGAAATCGAAAAAATTATCTTGTAATTTTAAATACGTTACTTCGTAAATCCGCAGAATTTGGTGAAGTTCATCCGTTTCATATACATAGGTTATCCTCTCATTTTGCAGAAAAAATCGAATCTCTCTTTTCGCTTGAAGACAGTTTGGAATTGCAAAAAGATATGATACGAAAATATTGCCTTTTGGTAAAAGAACACTCTTTGAAAAAATACTCTAATTTGGTTGGACGAGTTATCACGCTTATTTCTTATGATCTTTCTTCCGATCTATCTCTTAAAAATATCTCTGCCAATTTGAACGTTAATGCAAGTTATCTGTCCGCAACTTTTAAGAAAGAATGTGGGGAAACGCTAACAGATTACGTTCGCAGAAAACGGATGGAAAACGCCGCATATATTCTTACTCATACCGATAAGCAAATTCAAATCGTAGCCGAAGAATGCGGTATTATAGATTTAAACTATTTTATTAAACTCTTTAAAAGACATTACGACATGACACCAACACAATATAGAGCTACGATTACTTAACTGATTTGATTGTAAATCATCAGCAATTAAGATAAAAACAGCAGCAAAGACTTATTTCAAGTCTCCACTGCTGTTTTTGTTACTTATAAATTATATCCTGATTTATGATTTCTGTGGCTCTGCTGCGAATGTTGTTCATCCGAGCAACCCACGCCATTTGGTTATCCACTTTTAACTGTTCGGTAATACCCTCTGCTTGTTTGAATTGCTTTATAAGTGTATCAAACATTTCCTCCGCTTGAGAATTTATGTCGTAAAGATAGGAATTTAGTTTGAATTCCATTCGTAAGCGAGTAAGTGTACCTCTGCGGTGTTGCTTGAGATATTCCAAATGCCGCATACCCCAAACACCAATTTCCTTTGTTTCTTGCTCTGGTAATTTTAAGCACGGAATATAATAATCGCCTTGAAGTTCGTACCATAAGCCATTGCTTCCATCATAGATATACTTTTCCATAATCAAACCTCCTTCAACAAATCCTGAAAAGGAGCGTTTTGGTTTACAAAAGTATCATAGGTAAATTTAGCACCAAGTCTAAATCCCATTATAAAACTGTCGAGATTGGATTCGCCGTTGACTACGCCCCAAGCATTGCAAAAGTCTAGGAACTTCTTTTTACATTCTCCTGAGAGGTGCTCGGTTAAAAAATCCTCGTTGAGCATTAATACTTCCATCTGCTTTTGAACAGTTTTGTTTTGCTTGGTGCTACGTGCTTGAGGGTCTAAATTCCCGTAATAAAATTCTTCAATAAAGTTAGTCATTTTTGTAATCCTCCATTATGATTTGAATTATCCTTACAATTCAATCAATCTGACTGATTACAAAAGCCAAAGGGAGACAACTTCCTTACGGAGTGTCTCCCTTTGAAGTGCCATTTTTTTAATCACTATTTTTATCTCTGATTTTTTTACTGTTTTCCTCGGTAAAGCCCTCGGTGCTTTCTTTCATGAACATTATCTTAACAGTCATAAGAATAAGCTTTATGTCAAGGAAAAAAGAATAATTTTGTATATACATAAGGTCTAATTGAAGCTTATCATAGGGAGTGGTATTGTATTTACCGTAAAGCTGTGCATAGCCTGTGAGACCGCCACGAACCTTTAGTCTGTATTGGAATTCGGGGATTTCCTCAGTGTACTGTCTTATATGCTCAACTCTTTCGGGTCTGGGGCCCACAAGACTCATATTGCCAACCAAAATATCAATAAGCTGGGGTAATTCGTCAAGACGTGAAGCTCGCAAAAATTTGCCTATTGGTGTTATTCTTGGGTCCTTATTCTCAGCAGGGTGGGGAGCACCGTCCTTTTCGGCATCAATTATCATACTTCTGAATTTGTGTATTCGGAAAATTTTACCGTTTATAGTACCTCTGTCCTGACGGAAGAATACCGGACCGCCGTCATAAAGCTTAAT